>JAFXNX010000210.1 GCA_017529175.1 Clostridia bacterium | reverse complement strand
TGGCGTCGTGTCAATTGTTTTCATACAGTAGTTTTATACTTAAAAAAACGAAGAAATACTTCTATATCGCAGAAAGCGAGACGATAGAGTGCTTTTTCGGTATCAGATACGATATTGAAAGACTTGCGTTGGCAACGTACATCTGTGAGGTAGTAGACTATCTTGCGCTGGAGGAAGTGGCGGATGACGATCTTCTGAGACTTACTCTGAATACTCTCTACGCCTTGTCTGAGAAGAAAGACGCGGATCTGAGTCTTCTGAAAGCCGCGTTCGAGATCAGAGCTGCTTCCGTTTCCGGCTTTACCCCCGACCTTAATGCGTGCGGAGTATGCGGGACGGTCTCCCTTCGGCACGGTACGTATCTTGACGTGATGAACGGAAGGCTGCTGTGCCCCGATTGCTCGAAAGAATACGTTTCCGGACTGAAAGAGACCGACGAGGGGATATCCCCGATCTTTATCAAAATAACGCCCTCGTCTCTTGAGGCGATGAGGTACGCGGTGAGCGCGCCGATCAAAAGATATCTTTCATTTTCGATACCCGGGGAAGAGAAAGAAGCGTTTGCATATTCGTGCGAAAAGTACCTGCTTTCACATATCGAACACAGTTTCAAATCGCTTGAATATTACAGAAACATTATAAGGTACGGATATACGGATGAATGAGAAAACTTTAAAAATACTCGAATTCAATAAAATCAGAGAAATGCTCGCTGATTGCGCGATGACGGAGGGAGCGAAAAAGAAAGCCCTGTCGATCCGTCCGCTTGCGTCGCTCCGCGAGGTAAATCTTCATCTTGACAGGACGACGGACGCGAAAAAACTTTCGAGCGTCAAAGGGTCGCCTTCGTTTTTCTCTGTTTCAGAGGTCAGAGACTCGACTGACAGGGCGAAGAAAGGCGCCTTGCTTTCGCTGAGAGAACTGCTGAACTGCGCCGCTGTGTACAGATGCGCCAGATCTCTTTCTGATTACGCGGGCGAGGAGGGTATGGCGTCATCCCTCGGGGAGATCTTTTCAAGACTGAAGATAAACCGTCATCTTGAGGACACTTTTTCAAGATGTATCGTCTCAGAAGAGATGATCGCGGACGAAGCGTCCGCGGAGCTTGCCGACATAAGGCGCAAAATCAGGCAGACAAACGTCAAAATCCGCGATATTTTACAAAAGTATATAACCGGAGGAAACAAATATCTTCAGGAGAATATCGTTACGACCCGGGGAGGCAGATACGTTATCCCCGTCAAGAGCGAGTACCGCGGCGAAGTCAGCGGTCTTGTCCACGATACATCATCTTCCGGTTCCACAGTCTTTATTGAACCGATGTCTGTCGTTGAGGCGAACAACGAACTTCGGACGCTTGAGGGCAAAGAGGCTCATGAGATCGAGCGGATCGTTTACACTCTCAGTGCTGAGGTCGGAATGTGGGCGGACGATATTGACGAGAATTATTTCAACGTAATTGAACTGTCGTATTATTTCGCTTGTGCTGAACTGTCGTACAGGATGGGTGCGGAACGGCCTGTTATCTCCGAAAAACGGGTCGTTGAGCTGATCCGCGCGCGTCACCCTCTTCTCGATAAGAAGACTGTCGTTCCCGTATCCGTTTCTCTTGGCGGAAAAAGACAAATGCTCGTAATTACAGGTCCTAACACCGGCGGAAAAACCGTCACTCTAAAGACGATCGGTCTTTTTGCCGCGATGGGGCAGTCGGGACTTCACGTCCCGGCGGAATCGGGTTCGACGCTTTGTATATTCGACAGGATATTCGCCGATATAGGCGATGAGCAGAGCATCGAGCAGTCGCTGTCTACTTTCTCGTCTCATATGAAAACGATAGTAGGAGTCGTATCGAACATAACCCCCGATTCTCTCGTGCTGTTTGACGAACTCGGCGCGGGGACCGACCCGGTCGAGGGCGCTGCGCTTGCCGTTGCCATTCTTGAAGAGGTAAAATCAAGCGGCGCGCTGTGCGCGGCGACAACGCATTACGCGGAACTGAAATCGTACGCTGTTGAAACGGACGGAGTTGAGAACGCGTCCTGCGAATTCGACGTTTCGACGCTGAGGCCGACTTATCGTTTGATCGTCGGTGCGCCGGGAAAATCAAACGCGTTCGCAATTTCCAAACGCCTCGGACTTCCCGCGCGCATTGTCGACAGAGCGGGCGAGCTTATCGACGACGAATCCCGCGGATTCGAAAAAGTCATCGAGAATCTCGAAAAGACCCGGGAAGATCTCGATCGTGAGAAAGAAGAAGCGCAAGCGATCCGGGTCGCGCTTGAAAAACAGAGGATCGAGTTTGAAGCGGAGCTTGAAAGACGCGACGCCGCGTCAAAAAAAGAAACGGAAGAGAATCTGAAAAAATCGAGAAAACTTCTCGATGAGGCGAGGGCGACTTCCGCATACGTTTTCGGCGAGCTTGACAAGGTAAGAAAAGAGCGCGACGCGGAAGACCTTGCACGCAGGCTTTCCGATGCGAAACGCGACGTCAGA
>JAFXNX010000209.1 GCA_017529175.1 Clostridia bacterium | reverse complement strand
CCTATAAGGTTCCAGAACGATTCGTAGAAGAAGGTCGGATGATGGCAGAGCCCGTCCGACGAAAGGAACATCCTCCACGGAAGGTCAGTTTCAACGCCGAACGCTTCCATATTGAAAAAGTTTCCCCATCTGCCGACTATCTGACCTATCAACACCCCCGGAGCAACGACGTCGAGAACGGTTGCAAAGCGCAGTTTCTTGTGACGGCAGACAAAATAGACGGTTATAAATCCCGCGATAAGAGCGCCGTATATTGCAATACCGCCTTCCCAGATAGCGACCATTCGTTTGACCGTCGCCCAGAAATCGCCCTTGACAATATATTCGTCAAGCTGGAAAAGAATGTAATAGATACGCGCGCCGATTATACTTATGATAATGGTGAAGATCGCAAGATCGACAACGTCGTCCGTTTTGATCTTTTCATATTTCGCCCTGCTCATAATGTATGCGACCGCAAGTATCATTCCGATACAGATGAGTATCCCGTACCATCTGACCTCACGTCCGAAGAGCGTAAAAGCGACGGGATCGAGCTTAAACGGAGATATACCGAGACCGGGAAACGCAACGCTACCCGCGGCAAACAGCTTTGTAAGCATAATTGTAACTCCTTATGAAGAAATAAACGGCGAAAACGCCGTGAGATGACTCACTCGGCGTTTTCCCAGTTGTGATAAACGTCCTGAACGTCGTCGTTGTCTTCAAGACGTTCAAGAAGCAGATTCATGTTTTTGATATCGTCCTCGTTCTCAAGGGTGATATAAGTCTGCGGTATCTTGTCAAGCTCCGCCGATTCGATCTTATATCCCGCGGATTCGAGAGCGTCTTTTACAAAGTCGAGGTCGTCGGGCTCCGTATAGATCTCGAAAGCTCCGTCTTCTGCCGCAAAGTCAGCGGCGCCGGCTTCAAGAGATGTCTCCATCAGAGCGTACTCGTCAATATCCCCGTCCTCGTTTGTGATTATGATGATGCCTTTATCGTCAAACATAAACGAAACGCAGCCGGACTGCCCGAGATTTCCGCCGTACTTATCAAAGTAATGGCGCATTTCGGAAGCGGTCCTGTTTCTGTTGTCTGTCGCGGTTTCAACTATGACCGCGATACCGGAAGGACCGTATCCCTCGTATGTGATCTCTTCATAGGAGACGCCGTCCGCGCCGCTCGCTTTTTTGATCGAGCGTTCAATGTTATCGTTCGGAACGTTAAGACTCTTCGCCTTTGCGATAAGGTCTTTGAGCTTACGGTTTACGTTCGGATCGGGACCACCCGCGCGAACAGCGATAGCTATCTCTTTTCCGATCTTCGTAAAGACTTTGGCTTTTTGAGCGTCAGTCTTCTCTTTTTTGTTTTTGATGTTGTTCCATTTTGAATGTCCGGACATATATTACACCTCAATTATTATATTTTTTCGGGAGTTTTGAGACAGATCAGATGAAGCGCGTTTCGAAGAACGCACCCCGCGGCGGCGGTAATACGCAGTCTCGAATTACGAACTGCTTCATCCTCGGCTCCGAGTATCTGACAGTCGTGATAAAATCTGTTGAACGCCGTACAGATCTCTATCGCGTATCTCGTGATGACCGACGGCTCGTAGTCATCGATCGCAGAAATTACGCGTTCCGGGAAAAGTGACAAGACTTTCAAAAGATCCGATTCGGAAGGATCGGTTATCACGATGTCTGAATTAAAGTCAATATTTTCAGCTTTTGAAAGGACACTGCAGGTACGCGCGTACGTATACTGCGCGTAAGGTCCGGTGTTGCCGTCGAAGCTGAGCGCCGCGTCCATATTGAAATTGATATCTTTGATTCTGCTGTTGTAAAGATAATGGAATACTACCGCTCCTACGCCGACGGCCTCAGCTACGTCGTCCCTGTTTTCAAGGTCGGGATTCTTTTCATCCATTACGCCCTTGACCTTTTCGATCGCGGTCGCGAACAGATCGCGAAGCAGGACAACGTGTCCTTTTCTCGTCGCGAGTTTCGCGCCGTCGATACTGACTGTACCGTAAGGAACGTGAACGAGCTCTTTATACCAATCGTAGCCCATCAGCTCGACCACCTTGAACCACTGGGAGAAATGAAGGATCTGCTGAGCCGATGTGACGTAGATCGCCTTATCAAAGTTGTAAGTTCTCTTTCTGTAGACCGCCGCGGCGATATCCCTCGTGGGATAAAGCGTTCCTCCGTCGCTTCTGAGAATAAGGCAAGGGGGCATGCCGTATTCGGAAAGGTCAACGATAGACGCGCCGTCGTCTATCTTGAGAAGTCCCGACTCGCGTAACTTCTCTACCTGCTCGGGCATTTTATCGGTGTAGAAACTCTCGCCCTTATAGCTGTCAAATGTAATACCGAGCTGACGGTAAGTTACCTCGTACTCTTTGAGACTGAGCTCGACGAGCCGCTTCCATATCGCAATATTCTCGGGATCGCCGTCCTCGAGTTTTTTCGATTCGGCTCTCGCGGCGTCCTCGAGCGAGGGGTCGCGTTCTGCTTCCTCGTGGAACCTTACGTAAAGCGCAACAGTCGCGTCAATACCCTCTTTTTCGATAGTATCCTCATCGCCCCATAACTTGTACGCGATTATCATTTTACCGAACTGCGTACCGAGATCGCCGATATAGTTGATACCGACGCAATTGTATCCGCAGAACTTGTGAATCAGCTTCAGAGAATGACCGATGACAGTCGAACCGAGGTGACCTATGTGGAACGGTTTCGCGAGGTTGGGGGAAGAATAGTCAAGGACCGCGGTCTTTCCCTCGCCGAGTGTGTTGGAACCGAATTTATCACCTTTTTCCTCGATCTCTTTAAGGACCGACTTTGCGAGGTATGCGCTCGACACCTTGAAATTGAGGTAACCGCCCGCGCAGTTAACCGACTCGACGCTGTCGCCGTAATCGTATTTTGAAAGCTCAGCGGAGATGAGCGGAGGGGCTTTGCGAAATATCTTTGCGAGTTTAAAGCAAGGTAGCGCTACGTCTCCCATAGAGGAATCGGGAGGATATTCGAACATATCGAAGAAATTCTCTTTCTCCGCGTCAACGTCGGGAAACGCCGCAAGTGCTGCCGCCCTGACTTTACTTGCCAGTTCGGTTTTAAATTTAATCATAGAAACTCCTAATCAAACGAGCGGAAGCTGGGTATCTTTGTGTCCGGAAGCCTTTGCCGCCTGTTTTTCAAGTAATGTATGTATACGCTTTACGGGATTGAGAAGCGAGCTGATCGACTCGTCGTGATTCAAAGTGTCGATAAGATATGCGACGTACTTGCACATATTTACCTGCGTGAACCACTCTTTCTGAAGAAGCTCGTCCGGAGCATATACGAGGTTTGTTGAAAAGATCTGTGTGAAAAGTCCGTTGTTGTATGCTTTTTCTATAGCGTCATAACCGTTCGAGAAAAGCGCGAACGTCAAGAAGAGGAATATTCTCTTCGCGCCCTTTTCTTTGAGCTGCAGACACACGTCGAGAACGGACTCGCCGGATGAAAGCATATCGTCAACGACGATGACGTCTTTGTCCTTGATATCCTTACCGAGGTACTCGTGCGCTTCGATCGGGTTTTTGCCGTCTACGATGACCGAATAATTACGTCTCTTGTAAAACATACCGAGCTCGATACCCATGACGGACGCGTAGTACATACT
>JAFXNX010000208.1 GCA_017529175.1 Clostridia bacterium | reverse complement strand
GTATCGTAAAGAGCCATCCGCCCATGCAGAGCCAGCGCATTATTGTGTTGTGCGGGATCACCCCGTCATCCATAATTGAGACGATATAAGCGTTGTCGTACCCTACCCCGAGCGGGTTTTCCCCGATGATCGAGACCGCGGACGCATAGTTTGCAAACCGCCCGTTGTCGCTTATAAGCTGAGAAAAGTTCTCAACGGGACGAAGGATCAGGAAGTAGTAGATCATAAACGCCGCGCCGAACGTGAAAAGCGCTGTGAACAACAGCTTGTTCGCCGTTCCTTTGAAATGTATGACGGCGTAGATGAAGAGTACGACGATAAGCGTCAGTATACTCGTTCTCCTTGTCGTCAGCGCTGTCGCGGTGAAGACTATGGAAATGACGAGGACGTATCCGAACCAGTTGTGACGCCTGATACGGTCTGCAATATAGAACACGGCGCAGCCGAGCATGATCGATGCGCAGCTCTGGTCCTCCATCAGCAGAGCGCAGCTCGTCTGGTAGCTGGAGAAATACTTGAGGATCGTGATCTTGAAAAGGATGACGCCGAATCTTGTGAACGCAATATACTGGACGATAAGGAATATCGAAGTCGTGAACGCCGCCCATATAAACGCGGTCTTATAGTGATAATAGCAGGACTTGGGTATCGTATCTCTGAAAAAGAACGCGACGAAGAGGACCGAGATGAAGAATCCGATCATTATATACTCTTTCAGTCCCTCTGAAATCGACTGCGATATAAAGAGCGGATAATTGAATATCAAAAGGATCGACACGAACAGAATAAGCATCGGCAGACTGTAATCCCGGTACACGATCTTGTGGAAATTAAGCACCGCGAATACTACGATCATCGCGCCGAGTATATAGAACCACGGGAGCTGGAGCTCCGAGGTAGGATCGCCGAGAATGTTGATCCAGGATATCTGCCAGGTGTGGCACATCAGAATGATACAGGTGGCGATGAAGTTACGCGTCTTTCTGAAAACGACGGAAAAGAGCGCAATGAAAAGAACCGTTCCGATAAGCAGGAATGGAATGTGTCCGAGATCGCGCTCGTAATCTATTAAGTTGAGCAAAAGAAGCAGGAATGAGAGTAGATACTCCATCATGCCCTCCTCAAACTAATTTTTGATCTTTAAAAGTATATAAAATGCAAATCCGAACGGCAGCGCAAAGAATGACAGCGCGCGCGACGAACACTTGCCGACAAAGCCCTTCTCGCGGCACGCCATGGCGAATCCGTCGTAATACGCGGCGAACTTAAATCTTGCGCCAAAGCTCTTCCATATAGTCAGGCGCAGATCATTGAACATCATGTACGCGCGGGGGGACGATGCGAAGACCTTGAGTATATTCTGCGTATAACCGTCCTCAAGATAGTCTCCGATACAGATGACGTCGCGCGAGAACGCGAAGTCCTCCGTCATCTGAAGCCAGACGTAACCCTCCGTAAAGAAGCGCTCGCCCTCTATGACGGGGAACGAGAAATTCTTTGCATAAGAGCTTTTCAGAACTATCACGGTCTCCGCTTCATATCTTCCGCTGCTGACCGCGTGCTGCCAGGAATCGACGGTAAGCGTGTCGTCGAATTTCGAAATCAGCGTCTCCCCGTTTCGCTTTCCGCGGGGGAAAACGTAGCCCGCGTATTTCTTTTCGCAAGACAAGTAAAGCGCGAGTATCTTTTCGACCGCGTCCGGCGTGAACACGTCGTCGGAGTCGAGCGAGAACGCGACAAGCTCCGTCGCGGCACGCTCGATCGCGCAGTTTATCGCGGTGTGCTTCCCGCCGTTCGCTTTCTTTATATAATCGATCTCTATCTTTCCTTCGGAAATGAAGGAGGCGACGACAGACTCGGTGTCGTCGGTCGATCCGTCGTCCACGATCATCCAGACGAAGTCGCCGCAGCTCTGCTCCGTCAGCGATGCGTAGACGCGCCGAAGGAGATGCGCCCTGTTGTACGTAGGCGTAAAAACAGTCAGAGTCTTTGTCATTTTACCACCTTCGCCGCTTCGGCGTATATCTCTTTTATCTTTGAATAATATGCTTCGGTATCGGTATAGGCGAAAGACGCGCGGTACGCCGCCTCTGACGCCGCGTCATATTTTCCGGCGTCTGTCAAAAGTTGCGCCGCCTTTTCCGCCATGTCGTCGATGTCCGCGCAAAGACCTCCTGCGAGGCGGGCAATTTCGTCGATACCTCCCGCGGGAAGCGCGAGGACCGGCTTTGAAAGCGTCATCGCTTCTGCCGCGACGAGCCCGAAGCCTTCGTATTCCGACGTCATAGCAACGATCTTTGAGCGCGCCATTATCCTGTACGGGTTCGGATCGAAACCAATGAGCGAGACGTTCTTCAATCCGCGCTCTTCGATAAGTCTCTCAACGCCGCCCCGCAGTTCTCCGTCTCCGACGAGCGCGGCGCGAAGCTCAGGATATACTTCCGATACGCGTTTTACAAGTTCGAGGAACAAGTGCGGACGCTTGACGGGAGAGAGCCTTCCGACAAACAACAGATCGTACTCTTTATCGAACGGTGCGCGCGAGAGTTCCGTTATCCTCTCTCTGTCCACCGCGTTCGGCAATATACACAGCTTCGGCAAAAGCGCCTTTTTGAAAACGTAGCTGTCCGCGATCTCGGGTGATATCGCAATCACCGCGACGGCGCGCTTTGCAGCGTAGCGCAGCGCGAACGACTGCGTCGAATACTTCTTCATCCACGGACAGTTGCAGTGAAGATGGGCGATATACGGTATCTTCGCTCTCGCGCATCTGAAGCTCATACGCGGATCCGCCGCGTGAACAACGTCCGGCTTTTCGCGGTCATAAAGCGCGCGAAGGGCTGATATGTCGTCCGTATCGCAGGGGATAAATCTGACCCCCGCCGCTTCGACATAGCGCCTGATCTCGCCGTCGGGAGAAGCGTAGGCGGCCTCATTGTCCTGAGAGAGCGCCGCAAGGATATCGAGATGTACTTTTTCCGCTCCGGAGAGACGGTCTGTTCCGAGTACGTGAAGTATTCTCATTTGATCGCCCTCCGTTAAAACTAAGTGTTCGCGAGTATTTTGTTATAATAGTCGCGCATATCCTCAGCGCACTTTTCAATGTTGAATCTGCTGTTTGACACTGTATCGTTGTCGCCATATCTGTCTCGCGATGAAACCTTAGAAATTGCGTCCGCCCAGACGGCGGCGTCATCTGTCGGCAGATGACGGACGTGGGAGGTGACGTCGCACTCCTTTGTCACGTTGTCCGATAAAAACACGTCAAGTCCCGACGCCTCGGCTTCCACCGCGACGACCGGCAGTCCTTCGTAATGAGAAGGGAGCAAAAACGCGTCAGCCGCGCTGTAATAACGTTCGGGGTCGTCCACGATCCCGGCAAATACTACGCCGCTTGCGATCCCCTTCGCCGCGGCTGCTTCTTCGATCTTGCAGCGAAGCTCTCCGTCGCCGACGAATAGGAGCTTCGCATCAGGGCGCGCGTCGAGCAGTTTTTTGTAAACGTCTAAAATAAACGGGTGATTCTTTGTAGCAACGAATCTTCCGACGTGAAGAAGCACGAACGAATCGGAAAGGCCGTACTTTTCACGCAGTTCCCGTCTTGCCGCCTCGTCGAATCTGAATCTTTTCGTGTCGACGGCGTTATTGAATATTTTGACCTCGCCGCGCTCAAAGCAGGCATCGTGAAACATCCACCTTGCCGCCGCCTCCGAGCACGCCGCGTAATCTGTGGTGTAACGCCTTGCGTGCGGGCGAAGCGCGCGCTTCAAAAGATCGCGAAGCCCGTCCGCGCGGGAAGAGGTCGTATGACAGTGAGATATGCGGTGCGCGACGCCGCCTGACTTCGCGGCGCGGAGCGGGAAGCCGGAGAGAGAATTGATATGAGAATGGACTATATCGTAGCCTTTTTCAATGCAAAGGCGTTTTATCTCCGCTCTATACCTCTCAAGGTCCTGATATGGCGGGATCATGACAAAATTTATGCCCGCCTCTTCAAGGTCGCGCGGCGGCTCAAGGTCCGAGTCGGAATCGTACAGCACGTCGACGTCCATACCCGTTCTGTCCATAAAACGAAGATAAGAAAAAACGACCGATTCAACGCCGCCGGCTTTCAGCTTCCCGACAATATGCGCGACTTTCATTTTCCGCCCCTCCTTATCGTTCGTTCAACGTCATTATTCACTTCATTCTATTATATTATACTTTAAATCATATTTCAAGTATTTTTGACAAATTAGGGGCTCCGCCCCCATACCCCCGCCAAAGGGACACGTCCCTTTGGAAACCCGTATAAAAAGCTCCCGAAAACGCGAGCGTTTTCGGGAGGACATTTTACCGTCATTTGGGGGAACTCTCCTATAGTGATAACGGGATCTCTCCACTTCATTCCGCTTTGCTCCGTTTCGGTCGAGATGACAGTGAACAAAGAACGTCAGTATGACAAAAACATATCCGCGAACAAGTTCGCGGATAGTTCAAAGATTTCTGAAGGGGTACGAGGGGGAACTCTTTGAAAAAAGAGTTCCCCCTCGTATATCATCTTCCTTTGCCGGAGAAGATCTCCGCAAAAGTTTTGAAGAATACCTTCATATCCATTTTGAAGCCGAAATTCTCGACGTAAGTCAGCTCGCAGCGCTGACGGTCTCCGCTCTCGTAGGTGAGAAGATTTCTCCCGGATACCTGCCACAGACCAGTGATACCGGGGCGTACCGATAAGAGAAGATCGCGATTCTCTCCGAAGAAGTACGTTTCCTCATTTGTGAGCGGGCGCGGTCCGATAATGCTCATCTCCCCTTTTATCACGTTGATAAACTGGGGAAATTCGTCGATACTGAAACGGCGAAGGAACTTACCCATCGGAGTTATCCTCGGATCGTTCTCGAGCTTATATTCGGAATTATAGAGTTTAAGCTGTTCTTCCGTGAAATACTTTTTGAAGTCGTGAGCGTCTCGTCTCATCGTCCTGAATTTTATCAGGACGAAAGGCTTTCCGTCCTTCCCTATCCTTGTCTGTCTGTAG
>JAFXNX010000207.1 GCA_017529175.1 Clostridia bacterium | reverse complement strand
CGTGACGGGAACGCCGAGCGCGCGGAATTCGTCTTCGAGGAATATTTCCTCAGCCGTGTTGAAGCCGAGGATGACGGACGGCGAGACGCCGTTTTTGAGAAGCTCCCGGCAGAGCCAGAACAGCGGAGGTATACCGACGCCGCCGCCGATCAGGAGCGGCTTTTCCCCCGATTTCGAAAGAGAGTAGCCGTTGCCGAGACCGGTCAGCGTATCGAGGACCGTCCCCTCTTTCGCCCCGCTCAGCGCGCGGGTGCCGTCGCCGACGACTTTGTATATCAGGGTGATCTTTCCGTCCTCTTTGTCGCAAACGGAGATCGGGCGGCGCAGATAAAAGCCGTCGATCGCGATATTCACGAACTGGCCCGGGTTCGTGACGCCGGACGCGTCGCCGGTCAGCGTCAAACGAAGCACGTCCCGCGTCAGTTTTTCGTTTTTTTCTATTGTAAGATAAACTTGTTTCATTTTGTCCTCGTCTTTTATATCTGTGTGCCGGTAAGGAGATCCTTCGGTTCGCTTCGCTCTCTCAGGATGACACTCAATTTCGTGCGCGGCCGCCTGAAGTGAGTCCTTACTTCGGTCCCGTTCTTCTTCATTATCCTCCGTTCTTCATTTCCGTGTCATTCTGAGCGGAATGAGCGCAGCGAATGGAGCCGAAGAATCTCGAGCCTTCCCCTTGAGGGGAAGGTGTCGCGGCTTGCCGCGACGGATGAGGTGACGCAGTAACCGCAATACTATGAACTACGCTTTGAAGAGGAATGAAGGGTCGAAGCCCGGCTCGCGCCAGACGGCGCGGCCTCCGCAGACCGTCATTTTACATTTGCCGAAAACGCTCATGCCCTTGAACGGGGTGCTTCTGCCCTTCGACTTGAAGGCGTCGGGGTCAACCGTGTATTCCTCGGAGAGGTCCCACACCGCCCAGTCGTTTTCGGGATCGCGCGGGATCCGGAAACGGCGCGCGGGCGCGCCGCTCATCAGCTCGACGAGGCGGGAGAGCGGCAGGACGCCGCCGAGGACGAGTTTCGTGTACAGGACCGGGAAAGCGGTCTCGAGCCCGACGACACCCATCAGGGAGTCGCGAAGCCCCCGCGATTTCTCCGCCACAGAGTGCGGAGCGTGGTCGGTGGCGATCATGTCGACGGTTCCGTCGAGCAGCCCTTCGATCAGCGCGAGGCGGTCGGACTCCGAGCGGAGCGGCGGGTTCATCTTAAAGTCGCCGTCCTCGCGAAGGTCGGCGTCGGAAAGAACAAGGTAGTGAGGCGCGGTCTCGCACGTGACGTCGACGCCCTCCGCCTTCGCGGCGCGGATGAGCACGACGCTCTCTTTCGTCGAGACGTGGCAGACGTGATAGGAAACGCCCGTTTCGCGGGCGAGCGCGAGGTCGCGCTCGATCTGCCGCCATTCGCTTTCGGCGGAAATGCCGCGGTGACCGTGAAGGCGGGCGTACTGCCCGTCGTTGATATACCCGCCCGCCCGAAGGGTGAGGTCTTCGCAGTGCGCGGCGACGGGTTTGCCGAGAGCGGCTGCCCGGGTCATAGCTTCTTTCATGATGGCGGCGTCTTCGAGGCCGACTCCGTCGTCGGAGAATCCGACCACGTACGGGGCGATCCCGGACAGATCCGAGACCTCCTCGCCGCGCTCGCCGCGGGTGATCGAGCCGTAGGGATAAACGCGAACGACGGCGTCCTTTTCGATCGCCGCGAGCGTCGGTCCAAGCGCCGAAAGAGAGTCCGGGACCGGCGAGACGTTCGGCATCGGGCAGACGGCGACGTAGCCGCCCGCCGCCGCGGCGAGAGTCCCCGACGCGACCGTTTCTTTATACAAAAATCCCGGCTCTCGAAGGTGCACGTGCACGTCGACCAAGCCGGGGAGTACAGTTATTCCGTTTTTCGGGGCAGAGGGCACTTCGGCAGAAGTGAACTCCTCCCTGACAGAGGACAGCGGGGGGAGCGAGCAGGCAATTTCGGCGAATCTCTCAAGGCATGCCATCGCTTTCCCTCCGTATGTTTAATTACGTAAAAATTGTACCATATAAATATACAATATGTCAACGGTTTTCGACGCCGATTTCGCCCCGCGGAACGAAAAAAAAACGGGCGATTTCCCGCCCGTTTTTGTATCTTTTTACCCGAGAAAAACGAATCATTCCTCTCCCGAAAAACCGTAGTTTGAAAAGATATTGTTCAATTCATCGTCAGTATTTGCGTGAAGAACTTTATCTCTTACGGCAATATCGGTTAAATCCAAACGAATGAAGCGATTTCCGCCCGCATCGGTTGTTTTGTGAATCAGTTGAATCCTACCTAGACTCGTTTCCTCCTGTGCATATTTGGCAAGCGCTTTGGCTTTCGGAAGATTGTCGGCATACTGGTTCCCATGAGGCTCTAATACGTCAACGACATAATCAACTATCGGATCGCTGCGCACGATCAAGAAATCGGGGTAAAACGATTTCTTTTCGCCGTTCATATCATACGGCAAACACAGCCCCCATGATGCCTTTGACGGATTCCTTAACCAACAGATGAAATCGTTTCGACGAGATTCTTCCTCTATCAGATCCGCTTCCCAACCGTTAAGTTTGATTTTTGCAATTCCGGTCTCCTGCGACGCGAGGAGATGATTTTCATACTCCTTGCCGTCGGGATCTTCGCGTACGACTATATTTTCCGGAATCGCGAAAAGCTGTTCGCTGACAACGGCACTGTCCGCCATAATACGACGGTATTCCCTCTTGCACGAGTCAGATTTGTTAGCGATCGCGACCCGATATTTACGTGAAAAATCTCTCAACTTCTCTTTCGCGTATTCTCCGAGCTTTGCTCTGCTCGCATCGTCGGCAGCATAAAGAACGCAATCGATTTTATGCGCATTCGGATCGTCCTCGTTGTAATACCTGCTTCCGTAAATGTTCGGAAAACCGTACCGGCCGAGTTTTGCATCCGCATTGCGTACTTGTCTGTCAAGATCGGTTTCAGACATTAAAGTATAGTCTTTTGAATAAACCTCTTTTATAGTCTGCCCAAAAGGATCAAATACCTGAACGGACAGCTTGAACTGCAGTACTTGATCAGCCAAACCGCTATAACGTCCGGTATGATGCAGACCGTCCACGTAAGCTCGGATCAACCCGACAACATCATCAATAACCTCTTCTCGTGCATTTTGATAGATCATATTGTGCGTCAGCATCGTTGCGAGGTCAAGAAGCGATTTCAGATAATCGTTGATCCTGTCCTGACGGACAAAATAATTCAAAAAGCCCTTACCATTGATAAAGTCAATAATTTCCACGCGGTCAAAATCCGGCGCAAAGGTAAGTTGTTTGCCCAGCGGAACAACAGGCTCCGGCGTCTGTTGCTTTATGGATACATCAGGAATCTGAACAGTATGCGACGGTTCATCTTTCGGCATTTTCGGTTCGCCGTTGACAGTTACCGTGGTATCGGGAGAATCATTTGTATTGACGGGGTCTTTCGATTCGTCATTGTTATCAGCAGGCAGCTCAATTTGATCTGTGGGCGTTTCAGGTGGACGAGTTCTACTCTTCGTATGTACAGTCCAAGTAACGAAAGACGGCTCTTCCAGCGATTCCCCATTGATTTCGGTTGGTATCTCCCCGCCCTCGTTTGATTGAAGATCGTCAACAACTCTTTTTACAGTATCCTTGTCAAAATGAGGAAGGTAAAGCTTGACGTCATTCAGAAATTCATCGCGCGAAACGCGCATCTGAAGAGGAGTTCTCACCATTCTGCCAAGAAGCTGCGCAATATACGTGGGATCGTTTCGAACCGCATAAGACATCATCGTTTCAGCTCTGGGACAGTCCCATCCGGTAGACAACGCCTCCTTGAAGAAAACCACTTTGATCCTGTGATCGTCCGCAATCTCGGAAGCTTTTGCATGCGGTATTTTAAGCCCATGCAGTTCTAAAGTCGTTCCTTCTCCAAAGCAGTGTACAACTTCTCCTTCTCTGAAATGAGACCCGACTTTTTCCTCGATCTTTGCAAGAGCGTCCTCAAGATTTGTGTCGGAAATCGCTCCGCCGCTTCCCTGACAGACCTGAACGACAAGAACGGGATCGACATTGCTGTAATGCTGTTCAGTGGTATATTGTTTCCATCTTTTGCACTTTTTCATCCACTCTTCAACAGCCGCTTCCAAAAGAACAATATCATTATTCCTTTTCGGATCATCCGGATAAGTAATAACGATACGGTCTTTCAACAAGCCCGAGCCGCGAACTTCGTCCGCTGTAACAACATATTTCTGCAAACCGACGTTTGCGGTATTACCGATCAGAGTATTGAACCGTTCCGCGGTGGCGCTTATGCCGAGGACAACAGGCATAGAACTCATTTTGTGTTTTACGCCGTTCTCGATGTGCTCATATCCCTTGATAAAGCGCTGCATTATAGTGGTATCAGTTCCTGCTTCACGCCGAGATTTCGCTCCGCGGTGCGCCTCGTCTAT
>JAFXNX010000206.1 GCA_017529175.1 Clostridia bacterium | reverse complement strand
TGAACACGGGATGGCCTGAGCGAATATATGAGCGCGGAGATATGTATAAATAAACTAATAAGCGTAATTTGCGGAGACTGTTATGGCTGAAAAGAAAGTAAAAAACAGTACGAAAATGTTCCTTTCGGGCGTCGTCGTACTGACGATCTCAAATCTCGTTATCAAGGCGATAGGACTCATATTCAAGATACCTCTTCACAACATTTTGAGCGGAGAGGGAATGGGTTATTATAACGCCGCGTACCAGATCTACGTACTTTTATATATGATCTCGACCGCGGGTCTTCCCGTTGCGACTTCGATCATTATCTCGGAGAGCCGGTCGCTCGGTAAGATCGATCAGGTCAAAAAGGTCTTCAAGATCTCCCTCGGGATGTTCTTCGTGGTGGGCTTCGTCGGGATGGCTCTGATGATAGTCTTCGCGAACTGGTTCGCGGTGGATATCATAAAGAACGAGCCGGCTGCGCTTTGCATTATGGCAATTGCTCCGACGCTCTTTTTCGTCTGCCTGTCATCGGCAATGAGAGGGTATTTTCAGGGTTATCAGAAAATGCTTCCCGTTGCGATCTCACAGCTTATCGAAGCGCTTTCGAAACTTTTTCTCGGTATCGCGTTCGCGATGTACGCCCTTCGCAAATACGGTTCCGATCCCGGATCGCTGAAATACGTCGCGGCGTTTGCGATCCTCGGCCTGACCGTCGGAGCGGGGCTCGGAATGGTGTACCTCACGTTTACGAAAATGCTTTTCAAAAGTGACAAATACGACGCGGAATACCTCGAGGAATCAGGCGAGGATCACACCGTTACCAAAACCTCGAGCATCATAAAGAGGATCGCAGTCATAGCGATACCGATAACGATCTCCTCTTCGGTCATGTCGCTGACCAACCTTATTGATTTGTTCCTGGTTTCCCGACTTCTTCAGGATTTCGGCGGGCTGACACAGGCGGCGGCCAGCACCGTTTACGGTAATTACACTACGCTTGCCGTTCCGATGTTCAATCTGCCTCCGGTCCTCGTCTATCCGATCTCATATTCAATAGTACCGCTAATTACGGCGGCGCGCACAAAAGGGGACAACGAGAGAGCCGAGAGAGTAATGGAGAGCGCACTTCGCGTTGCGGTGCTGATAGGCATACCTTGCGCGATCGGTCTTGCCGTATTCTCAAATCCGATACTCAGTTTGTTCTACAGAGACCGCTCGGCGATCGTCTACACGGCTCCGCTGCTTACTCTTCTTGCACCGTCGACGTTTTTCCTTTGCGTTCTCTCGATCACGAACTCGATGCTTCAGGCTTGCGGACATGAGAGAAAACCGCTGATCTCCATGGCGATAGGCGCCGTCGCAAAGGTAGGTGTGAATTTTGCTCTGCTTATACTTATCGGGATGAAGGGAACTCCGATAAGTACGTTTGTCTGCTACTTTACGGCAACTATAATCAATCTATTCTTCATAACGAAATATACGAAGATGCGCCTGCGCCTCGGAAGAGTATTCCTTCGTCCTCTGATCGCGGGAATAATCGCCATCGGTGCCGCATACGGAGCAAGGTTCCTTTACGTAACTTTTCTGCCCGGCAAGATTGCGACGGTCATTGCGATCCTGACCGCGGCGCTGGTTTACGTGACGCTGATATTTGTTATCAGAGCAATCGCACAGGATGATATCGATCTTCTCCCGAAAGGACAGAAGATCGGAAAAATGATAAAAAAACT
>JAFXNX010000205.1 GCA_017529175.1 Clostridia bacterium | reverse complement strand
GTCCTTGACGAGCGTGATTATCTCGTTGCTCATCGGCGGAATGATCCTTTTTACAACCTGCAGGAGAATAACTTTGAAGAATATCTGCGACTTCGTCATACCGAGCACGTATCCCGCCTCATACTGACCTTTGGTGATACTCTCGATACCGCCACGGTATATCTCCGAAAAATAGCAGGCGTAGTTGATGACGAACGCGACGATGACCGCGGTCATCGGGGAAAACTCGTTCATTTTCGCCATTATATCGACAAAAAAGCTCGATGTCCCCGCCTTTTCCGCCGCCGTGACGACAAGCCCCGGACCGTAATACAAAAGGATAAGCTGGAGCATAAGCGGCGTTCCGCGTATGATCCATACAAACACTTTCACGACGAATTTGATCGGGCGGAATCTGCTCATCGACCCGAAGCTGATGATAAGTCCCAGAGGAAGCGCGAAAAGCAGAGTCATACCGAATATTTTAAGGGTCGATAAAAAGCCCTCGAGAAGTTTCAGGGTTACTTCAACAAACATATCTTATACCCGAATACTGTAATTTTAACCGGAGGGCTGACAAGTCAGCCCTCCGCAGATGATTATTTATTTGATTCAGTCAGCGAGAGTCAGTTTATACTCTTCAGCAAGCGCGGGAAGCGTTCCGTCGTCTTTGAGAGACGCTATCGCGTCGTTGAATTTTGCAAGAAGATCGGAGCCCTTTCTGAACGCCACGCCGTATTCCTCTTCCGTAAGAGCGAATGCCGCGGAAAGATCGTCATAGTCCGTGCCTTCACCCGTCATAGCGTCAGCCATCGTCTTGTCGATAACGCACGCGACGGCTTTTCCGGATTCGACTGCGAGAAGCGCGTCGGACTGAAGCGGATACTCTACGGCGTTGAGCTCAGCGTCTTCCGCAGCGCTCTGTCCGGCAGAACCGGCTTCAACAGCGACCTCGCCTTCGACAGCGGAGGGTTCGGTATACGCTTTAACGTTCGCCGTCTTCGTTACGAGCACCTGATTGTTCATAACGTATGCGTCAGATACGTCGGCGTTGAGTTTTGCCTCTTCCGTTATCGTCATACCGTTCCAGATGCAGTCAACGTTGCCGGATTCAAGAGCGAACCACTTGTTGTCCCAGTCGATCTCAACGAATTCAACGTCTACTCCGAGGATAGCAGCGAACGCCTGCGCAAACTCGGTGTCAAATCCCGTCCATTCGTCGTTTTCGTCTTTATAGTTCATCGGAGCGTAATCGGTAATACCGACAACGATCTTTCCCTTTTCGACGATCTTGTCGATGTCTTTCAGAGCGGCGTCCGCGTCTTCCGTATCAGCGGAAGTGTCGGCGGCTTTCGTATCCGCGGTGTCGGCGTCAGTCGCAGCGGCAGACGCGTTGTCGGCTTTTCCCGCGTCCGTATTCTCTGATGAGCCGCACGATGCAAACATTGCCGCGACCATCATTACACAGATAACGAGAGCTATGATTTTTCTTAAGTTTTTCATTTTGCTTTACCTCTTTACTTTGCTAAAGTATTTGAACGGCGATATTATACCATTTTTGAGCTTTTTTGTCAATAGATTTATTTATATTTTTTAATTGTTTCGAGGATAAACCCGAAATTCCGTCATCGAAGCTTTCACATAAAACGGCGTGACCGCCGTTTCAGGCGGTCACGCCGGAGTATTTATTGATCGTCTGTTGTGTCTGTTTTCCAGAACGATCTGTTTGCAAGAGTTACTCCGTACTTTTCCGCAAGGTCCGGAAGGACGCCGGTTATGCAGAAACCGAGTATAGTATCGTTCACCTGGATCCTGAGGTCGGAATCCTTTCTGAACGCGATCATGTATGACTCGTCGGTCAAAACGGAGCAGACGGCAAGATCACCGTACGCTTTTCCTTCGCCGACCATCGTCTCAGCCGTCTTTATATCTACGACACACGCCGCGCAAGTACCCGATCTGACGGCGAGAAGAGCGTCTTCCGGCTTCGGATACTCGAGCGCCGGAAGTCCTTCCGCGATGACGGTATCGCGTCCGGCGGACGCGCCGCACACGGCAACGCTGCCGTCAACAGCGGAGATATCCGAATATACGTTTTCTTTTTCGGAACTTGCAACTAAAACTTCGCAGTTTACTGCGTACGCGTCGGAAACGTCGGCGTGTTCCGTCACATCGGCCGTTACCGCCACACCGCCGAAACAGCAGTCTATGTTTCCGGCGTCAAGCTCCGCCCGCGCGTTATCCGGCGTTATCTCAACGAATTCCGCTTCAACGCGCATATTATTCGCAAACGCTTCGGCAAACTCTATATCGAATCCGGTCCATTCCCCGTTCTCATCTCTGTAGCTCATCGGCGCGTTTTCCGTGACGCCGATGCGGATGAGCTTCGCCTCGCATATCTTATCGACGTCCTTCACCGAAAACTCTCTCGGAGGCGTTACGGTGTTTGACGCCACCTCTTCGCTCTCATTCGTGCTTGAGGCGTCAGCGACCGTCTCAGCAACGTTTTGCGCCGCGTCCGTTTTTCCGGTATTGCCGCACGACGCAAGAGGCGAGAGCGCCGCCGCGATACCGATGATGAGAGCGACTGCCTTGATATGGATACTCATAAGCTCAACACCGTTCAGTCTTCAAATTCCGCTTCGGCAACGCGAACGACGAAGTTCTTTCCGTAAGGGAATCCCGTTGCGTCGATCACAAGATGCTCGCCGTCCTGCGTGAACGCGAGAGCTTCTGCGTTGTCAGTCCATTTTACGCTCTTGACGCGCCGCTTGACCCGGTCGAAATTCTTAGGTCCGAGACCGTCTCCGTCGACCGTTACGTTCGCGTCTCCGAGAACGCACATATTATGAATGAAGAAATAAGCTTTTCCGTCCGCTTCAAGCGCGAAATTCTTCTTTTCGACCGCGTGTATCTTCGACGGCTTCCCGCGGTAGATGCACTCGCCGCAGGTCTTCACCCACACGCCGAGCTCGCGAAGCATCGCCTCCTGCATCATAACGATCTCGCCCTCTCCCGTCGGTCCGACGTTGAGAAGGTAGTTCGCGCCGACCTTGCGGCACGCGCAAAGTGTTTCTATGATATCGGGAAGTGATTTATAGTGAAGATCGCAGTTGCCGTAGCCCCAGTGGTCGTTCATCGTGTGACACATCTCCGCCGCGACGTATTTCGTATGTCCTTCGCGGTCCATCGGAGTCGGTCTTCCCTGCTCGAACGTCACGCTGTCGATCTCGGGATTTCCGACCTCGCCTCTCGCGCCGAGTCCCGTATTGTTTACGATTATCGCATCGGGCTGATTGCGTCTTATGACGCCGTACAGCTTATCCTCTTCCCAGTCCGTGCCCGCGGGTTTGCTCCAGTTGCCGTCGAACCAAAGTCCGCCGATCTTGCCGTACTTCGTGCAGAGCACCTCAACGCTGTCTCGCAGATACTGAAGGTATCTCGGAAAATCGTCGTTGAACGACTCTTGATACCAGTCGAGAGTGGTATGATAAAAAACGGGCATGACTCCGCCCTCGTTGCAGGCGTCGACGAATTCGCGGATCAGGTCGCGCCCGCCCAGAACGTGCGGCGCATCGTAATCGCTGAGTCCGCAGGTGTCGTAGAGCGAAAAGCCGTCGTGATGTCTTGTCGTCAATGTTATATATTTTGCTCCGGCGGCTTTTGCGATCTCGACCCATTTCCTCGGGTCGTATTTTTTCGGATCGAACGTATCCGCGAGCTTTACGTATTTCTCTTTCGGTATCTTTGCGATATTCATTATCCACTCGCCTTGACCGAGCTGTGAATAAATACCCCAGTGAACGAACATTCCGAGTCCGAGATTCTCAAAATCCGCGACTCGCTTTTCCGGTACGGGAATTGACATAGTGAAACTCCTGATTAAAAAAACTTCAATAAATGTTATCATATCGCCGCCTAAAATTCAAGTATCTGATAAATAATAATTGAAAAGAAAAAGAAATTCAAAAAAAGTATTGCAATTTCGAGATCTTTATGCTATACTACTTGAGCATGTGTTGAAAAACACTATAACGGAGTAGTCCTCTGCGGCTCGGCACGAATACTCTATGAATACGAGGAGGAGTCGAAATGGATAAAAAGATCGACGCTTTTGTAAGCGAGCAGTTGAAGACGGATATCACACCTTTCAACATAGGTGACACCATCAGAGTTCACAACCTTATCAAAGAGGGTACGAGAGAAAGAATTCAGCTTTTTGAAGGCACCGTCATCGGCAAGCACGGCGGCGGCATCTCCGAGACCTTCACGGTACGCCGCGTAGCATACGGCTGCGGCGTTGAAAAGACGTTCCCGCTCCACTCTCCCAACGTCGCAAAGATCGACGTTGTAAGACGCGGTAAGGTCAGACGCGCTAAGCTCTACTACCTCAGAGACAGAGTCGGTAAGAGCGCAAAGGTTAAAGAACAAATATAACGTCAAAAGGGGTTCCGAAATCGGAACCCTTTTGAACTAAATCCGTGCTTCGCACGGGAGAAATCCGCGCATTACGCACGGGTGAAATCGTAAACGGTGAAATCCGCTCATCCGAGCGGGTTTTTATTATCTTTTCAGTATTCCGGCAATTTCGCGGTATTCGTCGGTATCGCGCAGACCCGAATAGAATTCGTCCTCGGTCTCAAAATCTGAGAGGAGTTCTTTCGACACATTCATATACGCCTCACAGCGCCTGTCATACGGATGAGAATCAAAAAGGATCGAGGCGCACTCTACCGTTTCCGGAAGATCATCGTGAAGGGCGGCGCACTCCGCGGCGAGCCTCATATACGAAAGCGCGTCATCTTTTCGTCCGAGAGCGGCGCTCTCCTCAGCCATACCTTGATAGTTTCTCATTTTTCTTACAAGCTTGAAAGGAATGTCGTCGCTCTCCCATATCGCGTCATATACCGCGTTGCTCTTTTTGAACAGTTCGATAACTTCATCATGAGAATAATACTTCTTTATCCTTCTCACAAACATCCAGAACTGATACGCAAGATCGATACAGCAATGTTCGATATGCTCTTTCTGTTCACTGCCTTCGAGAAACCCCGACAGTGCAAAATCGCTCGTCTGATGATAATACGGCATTCCCTTTGCGATCTCTATCGCTTTCTGCCTGTTTCCGGCGTACAAATACGCGTCTGCGAGATACGTCAGCGTCTGATTCCGGATACGGCTGTCAGTACAGCGTTCGAGGACGTAAGAGCCGAGCTCGATCGCGCGTTCGGGAGCTGTATCATAATTTGCATAAACGACCCACATCATCAGCTCATAGTTCCCCGGATGAGCTTGGAGTCCCTCTTCCGCGCTCTCGGCAAGCTCAGAACGCATATAATGAACGTCGAGGTCGCCGAGTTTATCTATTATTTCCTTAATTTCTTTCTCCTCTTCTGCCTCATTCGTTCCGAGCAAAGTGTCGACGGATACTTCAAAGAAACTTGCAAGCGCCGGAAGAAGAGTTATATCGGGATAATTCTCCCCTCTCTCCCACTTGCTGACCGTCTGATATGAGACTCCGAGACGGTTTGCCAGCGCCTCTTGTGATAGATCCCTTTCGCGGCGCATCCTTTTTATGTTTTCCGAAATTTTGATATTCATATCTATCAACCACCTTAATTATTTGATACGGTACCGTTTTCACACATAATGATAACACGCTGTCCGCAAAAAAACAATAACGCATATCGCGATAGATACTCAACCAAACGGCGAATTAATCAAATAAACAGTTATTTATGTGGTAAGAACAGTAAATTAATTATTTTGTTTCAAATCTGCATCAAAGCAAAAATCAGTCTCACCCAACGAATGAGACTGATTTTTGTTATTTGTAATTATCAGCCGTTAGCAGCAGCGGACTTGTTCGCAAGCTCGAACGATTCGCAGTCGACGCACTGGATCTGCGTGGGGTTCGGTTCGTGTGTCGCGATGCGTACCTTGTTCAGCGCGCAGTAGTTTTCGTTTTCGCAGTGGTGGCTGCACTGGTGTACCGTACATTCGATGCTGTGATTAGCGCATTTCTTTTCCATAGTATTAAGTTCCTCCGTTTTGTTTTCGGGCGTTATGCCTCTTTGATATTATTCACGCAAATCACGCTTTTTATTCCGCGGCGGTATTGAAAAGCGCAAAAAAATATGTTAAAATTACGTAACAAACAAAAGAACGGAGTTTGAAAAATGAAATACGAGATCGACTGCGGCAAAAACAAGTGTCATTCAAGCATCAAAGAAATAAAGAGCGGAGACGTCACGGAGCTTCTGTTTGAAGTTGCGTTCGACGAGCCGACATCTCCCGAAAGAATTACTGTAATTTGGCGTGAGCCCGTATGGGAGACTTACTCGTACTGGGGACCGAACCTCGGAACGCTTCGCCATCTCGCGCCCGAATGGGGGCTTCGCATTTCGAGTTCGCGTCTTGCTTCAGGCGCGCCGGTACACAGTATAATTTCGGCAAACGACAAAAATAATTTGACAATTGCCGTATCGGATGCGGACACCCCTATCGACATCGGCACGGGAACGATGGAGCACACGGCGGAAACGATGTGCAAGGTAACGTTCTTCACGTCCCTTCT
>JAFXNX010000204.1 GCA_017529175.1 Clostridia bacterium | reverse complement strand
TAACAGACACAAACAGATAACGCAAACAAACGATCAATGGCGGGCAAAATGCCCGCCATCATTGCCTTTTTGCGATCTTGCCCTCTATCGTAGACTACTACGCCGACGATGGCAAGATCACCAAATCTACCTGCGTTTCTCTCACTCTGCCTCAGACTGCAGACTTTGTCTGCAGTCTGCAGCGCCATCCTTAAAATGAAGGATGGCGTTGTAAACTATTTTTATCCGAACAGATCGAATAAAGACATTTGATTCGTCGGATTCATTCCGTCAAGCGCCCCGTTATCCTCGAGGAGCTTTATTAAAGTGTTTCCGACTTTCGCCTCGGTTTTCAGGTCTTCGATACAGTGGATCTTTCCCGCGTCGCGCGCGTTCATAATGCTCTCCGCCGCGCTCTCTCCGAGTCCGGGAAGAGATATGAACGGCATTCTGATCTTTCCGTCCTCCGGTAAAAATTTCGTAGCGTGAGACTTCTTAACACTGACAGGAAGAAAATCGCCGCCGCGCTGATAGCATTCATTTACTATCTGTATCGCGTTGAACTGTTCTTTGTCCTTCTGCGTCGCGGCAGGATCGCTCTTTATCTTTGCAAGATCGTCGAGCACGCGGAAAACGTAGTCCTTTCCCTTGCAGACTATCGTCGCGTCGCACCCTCCGGGAGCGGCGGAAAAATATGCCGCGTAGAACTCGATCGGATGATATATCTTATGGTAACCCATACGGAGCGCGTCGATAACGTACGCCGCGGCGTGGGCTTTCGGGAACATATATTTGATCTTTTTACACGATCCGATATACCAGTCCGGCACTCCGGCTGCGACCATTGCTTCTTCCTGCTCGGGAGTGAGCCCTTTTCCTTTTCTGACTCCCTCCATTATCTTGAACGCGAGACTCTTTTCCATCCCGTACTTGTGAATAAGGCACAGCATGATATCGTCTCTCGTACCGATAACGTCTGAGATCGTGCATATCTTATTTTCGATAAGTTCTTCAGCGTTGCCGAGCCAAACGGCGGTGCCGTGGGTAAGTCCCGATATCTGAAGCAGGTCCGCAAACGTTTTCGGCTGTGATTTGATAAGAACTCCTCTGACGAAAGGAGTGTTCATCTCGGGCAGACAAAGCGTTCCCGTTTCGACTCCCTTGAGCTGCTCGGGCGTTACGCCGAGCGGTTCGGTGGAGGTAAACAGCTTATATACGTTCGGATCGGACAAGGGAGTATCAAGAATATTCGTTCCCGTATATTCTTCTATCCTCTTGTACTTTGTCGGAATATCGTGTCCGAGTATGTCGAGCTTCAAGATCGTATCGTGCAGATATTTGAACTCGAAGTGAGTTGTTATGACGCTCGGGTCTCCAGCGGGATGCTGAACGGGAGTGAAATCGTATATCTCATACTCCTGCGGCACGACGATGATACCGCCCGGATGCTGTCCAGTAGTTCTCTTTGTTCCGACGCATCCGGTGACGAGCCGGTCGATCTCCGCTTTCGGAAGGGTGATCCTCTTCTCTTCAAGATATTTGACGGTAAGCCCGTAAGCCGTCTTATCGGCAAGCGTTCCTATCGTCCCCGCTCTGAAGGCGTGACCTTTTCCGAAGAGTTTTTCCGTGAACTTATGAGCGTCGGATTGTACGTCCCCGGAGAAATTGAGGTCGATATCCGGCACCTTGTCTCCCTTGAATCCGAGGAACGTCTCGAACGGGATATCGTGTCCGTCGCGTATCAGCTCTTTGCCGCACACCGGACATTTTTTCTCAGGCATATCATAGCCTGAGCCGTAACTCTTACCGCTCTCAAAATCCGAGTAACGGCACTCAGGACAGCGATAATGGGGAGGGAGCGAGTTGACCTTCGTTATGCCGCCCATAAAAGCCGCAAGAGACGAGCCGACAGAGCCGCGGGATCCGACCTGATACCCCGCCGCCTCGCTGTTCTCAACGAGCTTCTTTGCGATTATGTACATTATCGAATAGCCGTTTTCGATGATCGATCCGAGCTCTCTGTCAAGTCTGGTCGAGACCTCTTCGGGAAGCGGATCACCGTAAAGATCGTGCGCCATCGAATAGCACTTGTTACGCAGTTCATCATCGGAACCGTCAATATGCGGGTCATACTTTCCGAGCGGGATAGGTCTGACCTGTTCTATCATATCGGCGATCTTTCTCGGATTTTCGATAACGAGCTCGCGCGCGATATCTTTGCCGAAATACGAAAACTCATCGAGCATTTCATCTGTGGTTTTGAAATACAGTTTCGTATCACGGTCGGCGTCTTTGAAATTTCTTTCCGGTCAAAAGTATTCTTCTGTAAATATTGTCCTCCGGATCGAGAAAATGCGCGTCGGTGGTCGCAACGACCGGTTTTGAGAGCTTTTTTCCGAGTTCATATATCTTCCGGTTGATGTTTTGTAACTCTTCTTCGTTCGGCACGGTGCCGTTTTCGATCATAAAAGCGTTATTTGATATCGGCTGTATCTCAAGATAGTCATAAAACGACGCTATTTCTTCTATCTCGTTGGCGGGTCTTCCGTTAAGGATCGCCTGATAGAGCTCTCCCGCCTCGCAAGCGGAGCCGATGAGAAGTCCTTCGCGATATTCCTCAACGTGAGTTTTCGGAAATCTCGGATACCTTCTGAAATACTTGAGATACGAATCCGAAACGAGCTTGTACAGGTTTTTAAGTCCGGTAAGATTCTTAACGAGGATTATCTGATGATACGTCTTGAGTTTGAGCGGATCGGACCTCTCGCTCATGACCTCTGTCATCGTCTTGAAATCCGATATTCCCTCATCTTTGAGCTTCAATACCATTTTGTTGAAGATCAACGCGAGCATCTCAGCATCGTCACAAGCCCTGTGATGATTGAAGTCTCCGAGCGCATAATAATCCGCGAGAGTATCGAGCTTGTGATTCTTGAGGTCGGGATTAAGATAATGCGACATAGCAACGGTGTCAAGATACGGATTTTCAAACTTCAGCTTTAACCTTTCAGACGCGCGTCTTATAAAGCTCGTGTCGAAATTTGCGTTATGCGCTATAAGAAGTCTGTCTCCGACAAAATCAAGAAACTCGGGAAGCACTTCCCCGATCTTTCTTTCATTCGCCACCATCTCGTTTGTGATACCGGTAAGCTCGACGATCTTCTCCGGGATCGTCATTTCCGGATCGACTAATGTATTATACCTCTCGACTATCTCGCCTTCCTTAATTTTAACGGCGCCGATCTCCGTTATTCTGTCATTCATTGAAGAGAGACCTGTCGTTTCGATATCGAATACTACAAACTCTTCGTCAAACGAGCCTTCATAATTGCCGTATACCGCTCTTGCCGTATCGTCGACAAAATATGCTTCGATACCGTAGATCACTTTAAAGTCAGCGTTATTGTCTTTATTCAGTTTTTCCGCCGTAAGCATAGCTATCGGAAAGCTCTGAAGGTTTCCGTGATCGGTTATCGCGACGGCGGGATGACCGAAGCGGTACGCAGTCGTTACCGCGTCCTCGGGCTTTATAAGTCCGTCCGCTTCAGACATATTCGTGTGAAGGTGAAGCTCGACCCTTTTCTCATCCGACGTATCCGCTCTGCGTATCTTCTTTATGCGCATGATATCCGTCGGGTTCATACTGTATTCGTTATCAAATTTATCCGGTTTGATACTTCCCTTCGCGGCAATACAAGTCCCCGCTTTCAGCGCATCCTTCCACTCCGGCAGCTCTTCCGCCAAAACTACTTTTCGCAGGTATATCGACGTATCCTTATCCGTTATGCCGATCGCGATACTGAACTTGTCTCCGCCGCGCAATTCGCGCTCTTCAAACTTGAATATTTCGCCGAGGACTACAGCAGAAGCAAATCTCGCGTTCGCTTTGCGAAGCGCAACGGGAGACGCGATATTGAATTCATTCCCGATCAGCACCGCGGGCTCGGTGACGTCAAATGAACACATACCGCGTTTTATGACGCCGTCTTTTTCTTCTTCTGCGCAAGCTTCATCCGAGAAAAGAGAGGCAACGCGGTCGAACTCTTCCGTCGCATCACCCGATTCGAGCTTTGCGGCTTTGTTTTCCGCCGCGGCTTCAAGCGCCCGTCTGTATTCAGCGTCAATGGCGCTTCTTGCCGCAGACTCTCTTGACGCAAGGTATGCATCAATTCCGTCGTCACCCTGCGTGTAGACGATATCTATCTTATAATCAAGCGAAAACTCTTCTCTTATGATATCCGCTATCAGTTTCTCGGTATGAGCAAGATCGATTATAATACCCGCGGCACTTTCAAACGGTATCTCGATCGTGATAACACCGTCTGATTCTCTCGCGTTGAAGCGGTTAAAAAAACCCTCGACCGCAACTCCGGTTCGCTTCGCGGTTTCAACAATATCGCCCATATAGTCGATATTGAACGCTTCCTTCGGAAAAGCAGGATAAAACCTTACCGATTCAAGGTCATAGAATTCGGCAAGGTTTCGCTCAAGCTCATAAAGGATATTCATTTTCAAAAGTGTGGGATATGAGAAGCGTACTTCATACATCTTTCTCTCTTTATCACCGCGCACTTTTATGTTGTATGCGTTTTCAAATATATCGCTCTGCCCTTTGTTGACAGGGGTATACTTTGAAAAGATCTGTGTCAATTTTCTGTCCGACATTTATCTCTCCGTCAGTTTTCCGAAAATTCCTTTGCGGCGCGAAGCAGGGTGTCGATGATCTCACTCTCGTCGACACGACCGACAACTTCACCTTTTTTGAAAAGAACCGCGTATCCGTCGCCGCCGGCGATACCGAAATCAGCTTCACGAGCTTCTCCGGGGCCGTTTACAACGCAGCCCATTATTGCGATATTGATCCTCTTACCTTTAGTGTCGATCGAGCCGCAAAGCTCTCTGAATCTCTTTGTGATGCCGATTATATCTATTTTCGTTCTGCCGCACGTAGGGCAAGATATGAGATTAATACCGCCCTCGCTCAAGCCGAGAGAATTGAGTATTTCACGTCCTGCGGCAACTTCGCGTACGGGATCTGCCGTAAGGGAAACTCTTATGGTATCTCCTATGCCGTCGAGAAGAAGCGAGCCGATACCGATAGAGTTTTTGATAATACCCGCGTACTCGTCTCCCGCTTCCGTGACGCCGAGATGGATAGGATAATCGGACTTCTTTGAGACTATCCTTGACGCTTCCGTCATAGTCGCGATATCGGATGATTTTATCGATATTACGATATCGGAGAAGGAGTATTTTTCAAGCATTTCCGCTTGTTTCAACGCGCTCTCCGCAAGCGCCTTTGCGCAAGGGGAGCCGTATTTTTTCAGTATTTTTTTGTCAAGAGAACCGGAGTTCACCCCTATTCTTATCGGGATACCGAGTGTCTTGCAGGTCGATGCGACTTCCTTAACCTTCCACTCCTCGCCGATATTGCCGGGGTTGATCCTGATCTTGTCCGCTCCGCTCATCGCAGACGCTATCGCGATCTTATGATCGAAATGTATATCCGCAACGAGAGGTATAGTTATCCCTTCGCTTTTCAGCACGGAAAAGACCGCAGACGAGTCTTCGTCCGGGACGGTGAGTCTGACGATATCAGATCCCGCTTCCTGCACCGCCTTGACTTGTTTATACACTGCTTCAAAGTCGTGCGGGTCGGCTGTCGCCATCGTCTGAACGGTTACGGGAGCGCCGCCACCGATATAAATATTACCTACTTTGATCCTTCTCGTTACTTTTCTTTCTTTTTGCATAAAGCTCCTCACAATATATGTTATGAGAATAAACCTATCACGTCTTTTAAGATTATGAACGCCGAGAACAGTAAGAGCAGCACAAGCCCGCCGAAATTGATATATCCTTCAACTTCCATCTTGAGCGGTTTGCGTCTTATTGCTTCAATGATAAGGAAAATAAGGCGTCCTCCGTCAAGCGCGGGAAGCGGCAGGAGATTCATCACTCCGAGATTCATGCTAATGACAACGCCGAGGTAAAGGAAATCCATAAAGCCGTATTTCGTTCCCGCTTCTACCAGCGCCTCGGCGGCGCCGACGGGTCCTGAGACGGCTTCAATTCCGTACCTTCCACGTATCAGGTCGAAGAGCGACTCCCATATCATCTTAATAGTGTTGACGGATTGATAGAATGACTCTTTTATAACGCTGCCCACTGTTTTTTCAAGAGGCGCAACATAAAAGTCAACGCTTCCGAACTCAGTTCCCTTTTCCTCAAACGTCGGGAATTCAACGTCTTCGAGAACGATCTCTTCCCCGT
>JAFXNX010000203.1 GCA_017529175.1 Clostridia bacterium | reverse complement strand
TCGAGCTCGATACCCATGACGGACGCGTAGTACATACTTCTGCTCATTGCGCCTTCGTCCGGGGATATTACCATAATATCGTCTTTTGAGAGACTGATATCGGGATATTTTTTGCACAGAGCCTTGAGCATCTGATACGTGGGACGGACGTTATCAAATCCGCTGAGGGGGATGGAATTTGATACTCTGGGATCGTGAGCGTCAAACGTGATGATGTTGGAAACGCCCATATTTACAAGCTCCTGAAGAGCTATGGCGCAGTCGAGCGACTCTCTTGTGGTACGCTTGTGCTGACGTCCTTCATAGAGCATAGGCATAAATACCGAAATACGGCGCGCTTTACCGCCGACCGCGGCGATAATTCTCTTGAGGTCCTGATAGTGATCGTCCGGGCTCATCGGAACTTCTTCACCGTACATTTTATATCTGACGTAATGATTGAAAATATCGGAAATGATATAAAGGTCGTGACCTCTCATTGACTCGTGAACGATCGCTTTCGCTTCGCCCGAACCGAATCTCGGACAATCAGCTTTAATAAGATACGTTTCCTCGTCTCCGTGACGTCTCCACTCGCGAAGATAGCTGTCGACTCTGTCAACGAACGACTCGCATCCTCTCATTCCGATAACTCCGAGTTCTCCGTAAAGTGTTCCCATAAGATATTCCCCCCAATAATTAAATTATATTGTTACATTTTGATGATACGGCAGAATTTTTCGTATGCCGTGTTCCACATAGCCGAATATGACGCGTCCGGTTCGTATTTTTCAACGTCGAACGAACGCTTGATAACAGCTCTCGCTTCCGCGGCATCCTTGAGAACGCCGCAGGCGATCAGCTGCATTGCGATGTTTCCGAGCGCCGTCGCTTCGACGGGTCCCGCGAATACGGTCTTTCCCGTGCAGTCCGCGGCAAACTTGCAAAGAGTCTTCTCTTTTGTGCCGCCTCCGACGATGTTGAGAGTTTTATACTTTTTAGAACAAAGCTCTTCGAGCTTGTCCGCTGTGTATCTGTATTTCAGAGCGAGACTCTCGTAAATACACCTTACCGTCTCCCCGACGCTGCCCGGTCTTCCCTGACCTGTCTTCTCACAGAAATCGGCGATACGCGACGGAAGGTCTCCCGCTTTATTGAACGAAGGATCATCCGGATTGATAATGTATTTGAGCGGTTCTGCCTCGTTTGCCGCGCGCTCAAGTTCGTCGAAAGAATACTCACGCCCTTCGCGTTTCCACTGACGGCGGGATTCCTGTATCAGCCAAAGCCCCATTATGTTCTTCATAACGTTGATCTTGCCGTCGACTCCGCCCTCGTTCGTAAAGCTGAGTTTTTCCGAGACCTCGTTGATTATCGGCTCTTCGTTCTCCGTTCCCATAAGCGACCATGTTCCGCTGCTTATAAACAGAAAATCTTTTTCGGACGAAGGTACCGCAAGCACCGCGCAGGACGTATCGTGCGAAGGCACGTTAACGACCATAGCGCCGGTTTTGCCGGTCTCGTCGTCAACTTCTTTCGTGAGTTTTCCGAGAATGTTACCGGGCATCACGATCTTCGGAAACAGAGTTTTCTTGATACCGAGCGCTGATAGTACTTTATCGGAAAATTCACGGCGCTTTGCGTCCATCATGGCGGTTGTTGACCCGATCGTATACTCGCAAACTCGCTCGCCGGTGAGAAAATATCCGAGAAGGTCCGGAGTCAGAAGAAGCGTTTCGGCGTTATCTATTGTCCACGGACGCGAGGACTTGTCGGCGCTGACCTGGAAGATGGTATTGAAGCTCATGGACTCGATGCCCGTTATCTTGTAAAGATCTTCGTAAGGGATAAGTCCGTAGACGCGTTTCATTTCGGGAAGAGTGCGCTCATCTCTGTAATGATAAGGAACGCTTAAAAGCTGACCCGCTTTGTCGATATACCCGTAGTCAACTCCCCACGTGTCGATACCGACAGTATCGATACCGCCGTCTTTTGAACATTTTAGAATGGCGGACTTAATCTCGTGAAGCAAACGCAGCGTGTCCCAGAAGTAACTGCCGCCTATTTGAAGCGGATCGTTTGAAAATCTGTGGATCTCCGATATCGTTATCTTTTCGCCGTCAAATTCGCCGACGATACCGCGTCCGCTCGACGCGCCGAGGTCTATTGCGAGAACTCTTTTTCCTGCCATTATTCCCTCCGATAAACTTTATATGATAATTATACTATTAAATATAGTATTAGTCAATCACAGATAAAAAGAAATATGACGTAAATTTCAAAAAAATCGCAGACGAAAAAACACTTTCGGCGCGATAACGCCAAAAGTGTTTTTACTGCCTTA
>JAFXNX010000202.1 GCA_017529175.1 Clostridia bacterium | reverse complement strand
GTTGGTTCAAACGATGATTCAAAAGAAGTATGGTTAGTAATTATTAATCAGTCAACCTTTAATTCAATATAATTCATAGTTGGAGATGAAGCATAATGTTTTGCAAGTTTTGTGGTAAAGAACTGTGTGGAGCTGAATCTTTTTGCCCATACTGCGGTGGGTATCAAGGTAACCGCACCATACCCGTTGATCAACCATCTATAATTCAGAAAGGCAACGTCTATTCAAGAAAAGCGCATCTATCGAAAGTTTTCGGCTTGCTAAGCGTGTTGATTCTCGCTCCATTTGGCATTCCTGCTATAGTCCTATCAAGCGTGAGTATGTCTGAAACCGGAGGCGTTAGAAACCGAGAGGCAAAGACAGGTTTAGCGTTGGGAATAATTGGCTTGACTCTTTGGGGTGTTTGCTTTTTAATCTGGTTTTGTTCCACATCATAAGAAAACGAAATCTCCTAGAACAAACCGCGTACGAAAAATACGCCGACCTGCTCAGGGCGATAAAAGAAATTTTATAAAGATTAAGCGCCGGGATCGAATCCCGGCGCTTTTCGTATATGGTTTGAAACCGAACCCCTCTTGATAATTACATTTCAGGCGTGAGAGTAAAAACTCTCGTGTCGTGCGAGGCGACGTCGCAGGAAAAGACTCCGAACTGTTCGGGGATCGTCTCTCCGGTCCACTCGTCTCGGACGGTCATACCTATGCCTCCCGCGAGTCCGACTTCTTCCCAGCGGAACGAGAAGCGATTCGGATTCGGTCCGCGGTTGAGAACGGCGACCGCCCAGCGGAAGTCGGAAAGCTCCTTTACCCACAGTTCGCGTCCGTGGTATTCCGAGGAAACCCGGCGTGCGGGGATAACGAGCGGATCCTGGTCGATGGCGATCAGGTTTTTATTTTTGAGCGTCCTCAGCGATTCTTCGTCGAGTTTATTGAGATCGGCGCCTATGATGAGCGGCGAGGACGTCATGCACCAGAGAGCGAACTGCGTTCTGCCTTCGGCGTCGGTAAGACCGTTTCCGAGTTCCATGAACTGAGAGTTGCCCTTGATACCGACGACGAGGAAATCGGGGTCGCTGATACCTCCGACTCTGGTATGCGGAGTCGAGTCGGAACCGTATTCGTCCATCGCGCCGAGGATCCCGCGGTACTGGTCCGTCTCGCGGGAGAAGTTGTCGCGGATGTCGCCGCCGACGCGCCACATATCGCCGACGCCGTGCGCCCAGAGCCACGGGCGGGTCGCGCCGTGCTCGCACATCGCAAAGATTATATCGCGGCCGCAGTTCTTCAGGGCGATACCCATTTTGATGTATTCTTTGACAAGGTTGCGCTCACCGTCCTGATCTGTCGGGTGATTGTCGTATTTGACGAGGTCGAAGCCCCACTCGGCGATGCGTTTAGCGTCCTCGAATTCGTGGCCAAGCGTCCCGGCGTCGCCCCACCAGGTCGTCAGTCCGCACCCGAGATAGCAGCCCGCGAGCAGGCCCTTCGAGTGGATATAATCTGTGAGCCATTTCATGCCGTGCGGGAAGATGTCTTCCTTCCAGACGAGCTGCCCCTCGGCGTTTCTCTCGCGTCCGAGATAACCGTCGTCGAGGCCGACCATGTTATATCCGAGGTCGGAGAGACCGAGGCGGACGAGAGCGTCCGCGGCATCGGTGATGATCTTCTCGCTCGGAGAGCAGTCGCAGTTGCAGTATGAGTTCCAGCCCATTACGGGCGTCAGTTTTTTCGTTTTTACGGTCATGTCGATTCTCCTTGTATTCTTGTTTCTCACCTCATCCGGGTCCTTCGGACCCACCTTCCCCTCAAGGGGAAGGCTTTTTAAGGTACTGACGGCTGAGAGCCGTCCGTACAGGGTCAATTTGAAGACAGCGTTCGTAAGAAAACCGCGCGCCGAAAAACGGCGCGCGGAATCATATGATTATTTCTTGTCGTCTTTCTTAGAGTCTTTCGCGTCAAACTTCACGTCGACGAATCTGATCAAAGCCATCTCCGCGCCGTCACCGCGACGGGGACCAAGTTTATAAATCCTGGTGTAACCGCCGTTTCTGTCGGCATAACGGGGCGCAGTCACGTCAAAAAGTTTCGTGACGACTTCCCTTTTGGTGATGTATGCAAGCGCCTGACGTTTAGCCGCAAGGGTGTTCTTCTTACCGAGCGTTACCATACGCTCAGCCATGGAACGAACTTCCTTCGCTCTCGTCACCGTCGTTTCGATCTGTTCGTTTTCGATCAGAAAAGTGACCATGCCGCGGAGCATTGCGTTTCTGTGCGCGGTCGGTCTGCCGAGTTTTCTTGTTCCTGGCATTGTTCTGTCCTCCTTTTGCTAAAGTTTGTCTTCCCTCTCTTTGAGGGGAACTTTGCCCTTCCCTTACTCTTCCTCTTTCTTGAGTTCGAGTCCGAGGGCGGCAAGTTTCGTCATGACTTCCTCCAGCGATTTCTTACCGAGGTTTCTGACTTTCATCATGTCCTCTTCGGTCTTTCCGATAAGATCCTCGACCGTGTCGATGCCCGCGCGCTTCAGGCAGTTGAAGCTTCTGACGGACATGTCAAGCTCCTCAATGGTCATCTCAAGGACTTTCTCTTTGATAGTCTCTTCGCGCTCGATCATGATCTCCGCGTTCTTCGCCTCGTCTGACAAATCGACAAACAAGTTGAGATGTTCGTTGAGTATCTTGGCTGCAAGAGAAATCGCTTCCTTCGCGAGTATCACGCCGTTCGTGAGAACTTCGAGCGTCAGCTTGTCGAAATCGGTGCTGCTTCCGACTCTGGTGTTCTGAACGGTATAGTTGACGTGATAAACGGGAGTGTAGTTGGAATCTGTGAAGATGGTGCCGATCGGAGCCTGAACGCCCGCGTTGTTCTCGAGATACGCCTGTTTGTTGTATTCGCTGGAAACGTACCCTCTGCCGTGGTCGAAAGTGATCTCCATATAGAATCTCACGTTCTCGCCTACGGTGCAGATGTGATGCTCGGGGTTAAGGATCTCGATATCGGCGTCGGTCTTAATGTCTTCCGCGGTGATCTCACGCTCGCCCGTCGTATCGATTATGACCGTCTTGGATCCTTCTGCGAACAGTTTCGCAACTATTCCCTTGACGTTCAGAACGATCTCGGGCACGTCCTCAACGATCCCGGGGATCGTGGAGATCTCGTGAAGAACACCGTCTATTTTGATTCGTGAAACCGCAACGCCGGGAAGTGAGTTGATCAGAACTCGGCGGAGCGATATCCCGAGGGTGACGCCGTAGCCTCTTTCAAGGGGCTCGATGATAAACTTTCCGCTTTTACCATCGTCGCTCATATCTATCGTCGCAATATTCGGCTTCTCTATTTCTATCATTAATAACCCTCCTTAATTTTTCGCACTATTCTCATGTCCGCGCCCCGGCAAAACGAGGCGCTCCGATTGCGGTGCATGCGCATCCCCCGCTTGTCAGGTTATTATTTGGAGTAAAGCTCGATGATAAGCTGCTCTTCGAACGGGAAGTCAACGTCGTCCCTCTGCGGGTTCGCGACGACTTTCGCGGTGAGGCACTCATCATCAACGTCAAGCCACTTGGGTTTGATGACCGTATCGGCGGTCTCAAGGAGCCCTTTGAATTTTTCGAGCGATCTGCTGCCCTCTTTGAGCGCAACGACGTCGCCGACCTTAACGATGATAGACGGAATATTTGCTTTCTTACCGTTGAGCGTGAAGTGTCCGTGACGGACGAACTGACGCGCTTCCTTACGGCTGGAAGCAAGACCCATTCTGTAAACTACGTTGTCAAAACGTCTCTCGAGAAGGGACAGAAGGTTTTCACCCGCAACGCCTTCCTGCTTGTCGGCTTTGACGTAGTAACCCTTGAACTGCTTTTCCTGTACGCCGTAGTAACGTCTTGCAGTCTGCTTTTCTCTCAGCTGGAGACCGTATTCCTTAACGTTCTTACGTCCCATGCCGTGCTGACCGGGAACAGTCGAGCGTCTGACGACGGCACACTTGTCACTGAGGCAGCGCTCGCCTTTGAGAAAGAGTTTTCTGCCCTCTCTGCGGCAAAGCTTGCAGGACGCGCCTGTATATCTTGCCATAACATTATCCTCCTGTTTTTATACTCTTCTGCGTTTGGGCGGACGGCATCCGTTGTGGGGGATGGGAGTCACGTCCTTGATAAGAGTGATGTTGAGCCCAGCGGTCTGAAGTGCGCGGATAGCCGCCTCGCGTCCGTTACCGGGACCCTTGACGAAAACCTCGACAGTCTTCATACCGTGTTCC
>JAFXNX010000201.1 GCA_017529175.1 Clostridia bacterium | reverse complement strand
TGAAGCTGTGTCCGAGAGCGTCGATAGGTTCTGTGTATGTGTCGCCGCAGAGCGAGCATGTGTAGGTCATAACGCCTGCTTCCAAGCAAGTAGCGGGAGTTGTCTCAACACCTACATAGTTGTGCGTGCAAGCATCCTTGCTTACCGTGATAGCAGCGCCGTCAGCTGCGGGAAGATCGTAGTCGATGAATCCGAGGAACGCGCCGCCGCGGATGAGCTGAGCGCACCACTCGTCGATAGGAGTGATCGTGATGTTGTATGCGCCTTCTTCAGCGGGTGCTGTGAATGCGATGTTAGCGATAGCACCGTCACCTTCACGCTCGCCGAGGAACGCTGCGGGAGTTGCGATCGTAACTTTACGAGAATATGTCGTTTCGCCTTCTACAAGCTCGCCGAGAACTACTTCGTCGTCAGCTGTGTAAACGCCTTCAGCGAGTGTGATTGCTACATCTGCGCCGAGAGCTTTATCCCATGTTGCCGTGAATGCGATATCGTCGATACCGTAGTTACCGTTTGTGAGAACAACGGGAACCGTAACAGCTGCGTTCTTCGGAACTGTCCTGTCTTCGATCGCGATAACGGGGCTTACGATTGCGGGAAGAACTTCCGCATCCATGGGCTCACCGCAGTTAGCGCATACGCTGTCGATCTGACCTTCGGAAGATGCCGTAGGAGCTACCGTGAGGTTGGAAGCGCCTGCCGTATGGCCTGTAGCCGGAACTTCGTCGCGGTTCTCTGTTGCATCGCAACGAGAGCACTCATATACTGTGTAGCCTGCTGTCGTGCAAGACGGAGGTACTACTGTACCTGCCACGAAGTCGTGGCCGAGAGCTGCGATAGGTTCCGTCGTGGTTTCGCTGCATACGGAGCATGTGTATGTCTTTACGCCTGCTTCTGTACATGTGGGAGGTGTTGTTTCAACGCCTGCATCCCATGTATGACCGTTTGCACAAGGATCATCCTTTTCCGGCTTAACGTCGATGACGCCGTCGAATGTTTCAGCTGTTGCCCACTCGTTGCTGAACTCGTAGCCGTCTCTTCTTACGTGGAGAACGCCTTCAAGCGGGTCGACCATAACTTTGATCGTGAGGTCTCTGTTGAGCGGGTTCTTTGTTGCGTCATATTTGAACCAGATTACGAGGATCGTGCCGTTGTCGCGCATATCGTCGTCAACCGTTACCGGTCTTCCGCCGCCTGCGGGTGTGATCTTCGTGGTTCTCTTGAAGTCGAAGAGAGGAGACGTGTACTTGTAGCCGGTCGGGAGCAGCTCAGCAAGACGTGCGTCGTACGTAGCCTGCTGTTCGGGTGTTCTCGAGCCTACCGTACCGATATCGTAACCGAAGTCGGTCATAAGAGCACGTTCGAATTTTTCTTCAACGTCAGCAACTGTCTTTTCACTGCTGGCCTGAAGGTCTGCAGCCTCACAGATTCCGCCGTAGTCAGCTGCGGTAGCAGCTTCCATGTCCGTAGAGTTTTCAATGGACAGGCACTCGGGGTAAATGATGTAAGTCTGCAAATACTCGAAGCCGTTCGTGTTGTTTGCTACGTTTATCGTAACCATTACATATTCGCCGTCAGTGTCTACGTTGAACTCTGTATCTGCAGCCCATACGCTGATAGCGTCCGCCGCCTGAGGAGCGGGAACATCAGCCGCGTCGCTGTATGCAAATACAGGAACGATAGACGAAACGATCATCATTGCAACAATTACGAATGACAAAAGTTTTCTCATGTGGAATTCCTCCTAAAATTTTTTGGTATTTATATTATAATACGAGTTGCTTCAAATGTCAATAGGGAAAACGAAAAAATAAATGAAAACGGAAGAAGGAAATCACAATTTTTATCAATTTTGAACAAACGCCCGAACGCTATCGCAGGACGTCATTCACAACGCCGTGATTAATTAATAAATAATTAATGAAGTTTTGCCATTTGCATAACAGCGCCGCTTTATTTTTCGTCATCTGCCGTCTGACGTTCTTCCCCCGGGAAGGGCTTTCCGGCGTCTTTTCCGTGCCTTTTTGCTTCCGCTTCGAGAGAGAGCGCGATCCTTTCGCAGACGGCTTCAACTTCGCGTTCGAACTCCGCCGACGAGAGGCGAAGAACGCCCGAGCGCACCGCTCCGAGCTGGATCAGCCAGTCGGACGTGACGACCCTGACCTGCTCGTTTTTTCCGATGTTATAAATGAGTCTTTCGATATACGCGTCTCCTGTCTCGTTCTCCTTCGTGAAAACGACCTCTACTCCGTGATCGTCGTACTTTTCCCCCGCGCCTCCCGCGACAAGGTATGCGTCGAAGACGACCACCGCTTTTATGCCGGTGAACGCGGAATAATTCGCAACGGTCGAGAGAAGGGACGCGCGCGCGCCCTCAAGGTCGCCAGCGTCCGCCGCTTCGCGAAGGCTGTCCCACGAGAATATGACGTTGTATCCGTCGATAATGATAAGTGAAGTCTTCACTCCCGCCACACGGTAGCGCTCCTTCGCCTCTACTCTCTCCGGTTCCGAATACTTCGGGCGCTTTATAGGTCCGAACTCCCGCATCATTATCTCTTCAAGCTCCCGCTCGCTGACAGAGAGCGCGCGGCGGCGGCTCGCCGCCTTTTCATCGCGCTCAAGCCGGCGTCCGGTGTACATATATTCGTCCGCTCTGTCCCATTTGACGACGAATCCCGCTCCGTTCGAATAGAAGACGGAATCCGGTGAGTTCTCGAGGTCCGCCTCCGGGTCGTACAATAAAGCCCCCGCGACCTTTTCGGCGTCGCGGCATTCGCCGTATCCGCCGGGAGAAAGAGAGAGTTTGCCTCTGCCGCCGGTATACGACGCCAGCGTTTCCATATATCCGTCCGCGTCTTTCACCGGAACTTTGCCCGTGACAACGCTCATTCCATCATTTTCTACAGGCGCCTTAAATTCTCCGCCCATCAGTCTGACGTCGGATATCGCTCTGCCGACGCAGCTCGAAGGAACTTCGATTATAAAATCGTAGTACGGCTCAAGAAGAGCGCACCTTGCTTTCATCAGCCCCTGCCTCACCGCGCGGCACACAGCCTGCCTGAAATCCCCGCCTTCCGTGTGTTTGACGTGCGCGCGTCCCGCCGTCAGAGTGATCTTGACGTCGGTGAGTTCGGATCCCGTAAGTACGCCGAGATGGCGGTGTGACATGAGAGATGACATAGCGAGGCGCTGCCATCTGAATTCAAGCACATCCTCCGGGCAGTCGCAAGCGTAGATTATCCCCGCTCCGCGCGGGAGCGGCTCGATCATAACGTGCGCCTCGGCATAGTGCCTTAGCGGCTCGTAGTGTCCCGCTCCGTCCACTCTTTCCGTCACGGTCTCCTTGTATATGACGTCGCCGCGGTCGAACGAAACGTCGACGCCGAATCTGTCCGCGATCACCCGTTTCAGTATCTCCGACTGGACCGATCCCATCAGGGACACCTTTATCGAACGTTCTTTGCCTTCGACCGACACTTTCAGCGACGGTTCCTCTTCCGCAAGAGAGCGCAGTTTCGGAAGAAACACCTCGACCGGCATATCGTCGGGCAGCAGAAGACGGTACCTCATCACCGGCTCGAGGCGCGGCTTTACGGTCTGTCTTTCCGCGCCGAGCGCGTCGCCCGGCATGACGGCGGAAAGCCCCGTCACAGCGCAGACGTCGCCGCAAAATGCCTCATTTACCGAAACCGATCTTGCGCCGCTGCACAGCTTAATCGAATCTATTTTTTCCTCGCCCGCCCCGGTCATGACGGTATCTTTGACTTTGAGCGATCCGCCGGTGATCCTTATGTGAGCGGCTCTGCTTCCCTTATCGCGCGATATTTTATATACCCTCGCCGCAAATTCATCGTAATATTCACGTTCGAGAGTCAGACGGTCAAGCGCGTCTGTCAGTTCGTCGACGCCCACTCCGCGAAGCGCGGCTCCGAAGAAAACGGGAAACAGTTCTCGCGCTTTGATCGCGCGCGCTATGGCGCCGTCGGAAACCGCGCCGTCCGATATAAACTCTTCGAGCGTTTCCTCGTTCGTCTCCGCTATCTTTTCGGCGCTTGTATAAATTCCGTCTCTGCGCTCCATATCGACGCAGTTCCCGAATTCTTTTGTAAGCTCCGACATTATCTCGGCGCGGCTTCTTCTTTCAAGGTCGCATTTCGTGACGAAAACGAATACGGGCAGAGAGTAGCTTTTCGCAAGACTCCACAAAGTCCTCGTGTGCGCTTCCACTCCTTCCGCGGAACTGATGACCATTATTACGAGATCCGCGACGGAAAAGACGCGCTCCGTCTCGCTTGAAAAGTCAACGTGACCGGGCGTGTCGAGGATCGTTATCTCGGTATCTTTCAACGTAAATCTTGAGCAGGATGAGAAAACCGTTATGCCCCGCTCCCGCTCTATCTCCTCGCTGTCAAAGAACGTGTCTCCGTGATCGACTCTTCCCTTCGTTCTTATTACGCCGTTCCTGAAAAGCATTTCTTCGGCAAGTGTCGTTTTTCCCGCGTCAACGTGCGCGACAATTCCCGCCGTTATTTTTTTCATATCGCGCTCCTTTGACTTCAAATCTTAAAATTCCCGCGCCGCAGCGCGGCGCGGGAAAATGAAATCAATTATTATTTCAGTCCTTCTTCCCGAGCTTCCATTTCGTATACTGAACGCTCGTATACCAGTCGCCCTTGCAGCACTGATAGAACACGGTGATGAGCGATCCGTCGGGAAGCTCCGCCGTGCAGGGGTAACCGAGGTCGTACTGGTTGATCTCCTTCTCGCTGTCGCAAAGAAGGTAGTCGTCTTCCCACGTTTCTCCGTTGTCATAGCTGACGACGGCGCGTTCCGCTCTCTTGCCCGGCGTGCGGCATCCGTAGCTGAGAATAACTGCTCCCGAGGAGTGGAGAAGCAGATGAGGCGGAAGTCCGTCGATACCGATGAACTTCGGCTCGGTCCACGTTTTTCCTCCGTCGTCGGAGAAGGTCGTGTAGACCGTATTCTCGGGCTGTACGCTTCTTCCGTGAACTCTTATCGCGCCGAGAAGGCGTCCGTTCGGAAGCTCTATGACGTGCGGCTCGTGCATCTGCCACTGTTCAAGTCCTTCGGGCGGAACTATGTGTCCTTCCGTCTGCCAGGTCTTACCGCCGTCGCGGCTTCTTATCATAAAGATAGTGCCCGCGGCGTAACCCATCGGGGGACGCCAGTTGTTGCCGAGGTAGATCAGCGATCCGTCGCGGCAGACCGTCGCGCCGTGAGGCGACGTTACGGAAACTCTTATAGGATCGCTCCAAGTCACGCCGTAGTCGTCGGAGAGCATGACGAAAGAGTCGCATCCGCGGTCTATCTCTTCCGGAGGAAGCTCTTTCAGCATTTTGACGTAGCCGCGCGCGATCTCGCGGTCTTCCGCTCCGACCCAGTCATAGGACAGAAAACCGGAATAGAAATCGGCTGTCGACTCGGAAAACCACGTCGCGATCATCTTACCGTCGCCGAGATACGCGATACCCGTGTCGCGGTCGTCGAATTTCGAATCGTGGATGATGATCGGAGGCGTCCAGGTCTTGCCGAGGTCGCGGCTCACCCACATACAGTTCTTTCCGCACGGGCAAACGTGAGAAAGACGCATGGAAGAGGCGACAGCGTAAAGCACGCCTCTGTCGTCAATACATACGGACGGCCATCCGTTATACTTATAAAGTGTCGTCAGGGGATATCTGTGTACTACGCCCTGCTCGGCGTCGCTCGGGATTATTTCTCTCATATAAACTCTCCTTTGAGATGATCTTTTTTATTTATGACGCCGCGGAATGAGCCGCAACGTACATTATCGACAAGAAAACAAGGACGTTTATCACAGTGATCGCAAGAAACAGAAAAGCGCCCTTTTGCTCGTTTTTCATGGCGTGACGCGAAGACACCGCGCCGGCGGCGTTGAGAATCAGCACAGCCAGGGCGGAGACCGCCATCGCCGGCTCTTTAAGAAATGCAAGAAGCACCTCGCCGATACGACCGTTTGCGCCGTACCCTCTGAAAGTATCGCCGAAGCGGTCCGTCGAATAGCTCCAGAGGAGCACCGACAGCATGACCGTCACGAGCGAGAGCACGGGAACGGCGAATCTGTAGAACGTCGCGCCGTTTTCTTTTACGTTTTTTTCTTTGTTTTTCATCGTGATAAGTATATCATAAGCGATATGTTTTGTCAATAAAACTTATCTGCCGCGGTAAACGTCGCCGCCCTTTGTGTCGAGCGCGACGATGCACGGAAAGTCTTTTACAGTGATGCGCCTTATCGCCTCGGCTCCCAGGTCGTCATAGCAGACCGTTTCGCACTCCGTGATACACCCGGAAAGCAGCGCTCCGGCGCCTCCGACTGCGGCAAGGTATACCGCGCCGTGTTGCGCCGCCGCCTCTTTGACTTCCTCCGAGCGGCGCCCTTTGCCGATCATCGCGCGAAGCCCGAGATCGAGAAGCGCGGGGGTGTATTTATCCATTCTCGAGGACGTCGTAGGTCCCGCGGATCCTATGACCCTTCCCGGTCTTGCGGGCGAGGGTCCCATGTAATAGACAGTCTGTCCGCGAAGGTCAACGGGGAGTTTTTCACCTTTTGCGATAAGCTCGTAAAGACGCTTGTGAGCGGCGTCGCGCGCCACAAGGATCGTTCCGGTCAGGTAGACCGTGTCTCCCGCCGATAGTTCTCTTGCCGCGTCTTCGGTAAGCGGAGTTTCGATGTGCCAAACCATCCCCGTCACCTCACAGCGTCACGCTCGCGTGGCGGTCGACGTGACAGCAGATATTCACCGCCACCGGGAGCCCCGCGATATGCGTAGGATAAGTTTCAATATTCACGGCAAGAGCGGTCACATTCCCGCCGAGTCCCGCGGCGCCGATACCGAGCGAGTTTATCTCGGCGAGCAGTTCCGTCTCGAGTTTTGCGGCGCTTTCATTTTCGGAATGAGTCCCGACGCGCCTTGCAAGCGCGCGCTTCGCCATAATAGCCGAGTACTCGAAGTCGCCCCCGATCCCTACTCCTACAACGAGAGGCGGGCAGGCGTTCGGTCCCGCTTCGCGCACCGTATCGACTACCGCGCGTTTTATCCCCTCGACTCCGTCGGCGGGTTTGAGCATATAAAGTCTGCTCATGTTTTCACTTCCGAAGCCCTTGGGCAAAACCGTGATCGTGACTTTATCGCCGGGTACGATCCTTGTGTGTATTATCGCCGGCGTATTATCGCTTGTATTCTTTCTGTCAAAAGGGTCCGCGACGACGGACTTGCGAAGGTATCCGTCCGTGTATGCGCGCCGCACCCCTTCGTTCACGGCGTCCACGACGTAGCCGCCGACAAGAGAGACCTCCTGCCCCACGTCGAGAAAAACTATCGCCATTCCCGTATCCTGACAGATCGGCACTCTGTTCTCTTTTGCGGCGTCAAGATTCCGGAGAATTATCCCGAGAACATCTTTCGCGGTCTCCGAAGTCTCGCGCCCCGCGGCAAGACAAAGCGCGCGCTCCACGTCGTCTGACAGTTCGTAATTTATATCTTCCGCAAGGCGCGCCACCGCATCCGCGATCTTCGATACGTCAAGTTCTCTCATATCAGACCGCCCCGCTGTCCTTTGCCGCGCGGGCAACAGCTTCGGCAACTGCCGAAATAGCGTTTATATTGAACGGATCGGGGATCACCACACCGCGCGATATTTCATCTTCCGATACGGACGACGCTATCGCGTACGCCGCTGCGAGCTTCATTTCCTCGTTTATCTGCTTTGCTCTGACGTCGAACGCCCCTCTGAAAATACCGGGGAACGCGAGCACGTTGTTTATCTGATTGGGAAAATCGCTTCTTCCCGTTCCGACGACCGCGGCACCCGCCTCCTTCGCTTCGTCCGGCATGATCTCCGGCGTCGGATTCGCCATTGCGAAAACGATCGGCGACGTATTCATGGAACGCACCATATCCTTCGTCACGGCTCCCGGAGCGGAAACTCCGACAAACACGTCGGCGCCCTTTATCGCCCCGGCAAGAGTACCGGATATATTCTCTTTGTTGGTGATCGCCGCCATTTCTTCTTTTGCGGGATTGAGCCCTTCTCTGCCGCGGCTGATAACTCCGCGTCTGTCGCAGATAAGGACGTCGCCCACGCCGAACGAAAGAAGGAGTTTCGCGATGGCGCTTCCCGCCGCTCCGCAGCCGTTTATCACGACGTGAAGGGACGCCTTATCCTTCCCTACGACTTTAAGGGCGTTTATCAGAGCCGCGAGTACGACTACCGCCGTTCCGTGCTGATCGTCATGGAATACGGGAATATCAAGTCTTTCCTTTAATTTCCGCTCGATCTCAAAGCAGCGGGGCGCGGAAATATCCTCAAGGTTTATACCGCCGAAACTGCCCGCGATATTCGCGACCGTCTCGACGATCGTGTCAACGTCCTTCGACCGTATGCAGATCGGTACCGCGTCGACGTCTCCGAACTTCTTGAACAGGACGCATTTCCCTTCCATAACGGGCATACCCGCTTCCGGACCGATATCACCGAGTCCGAGCACCGCGCTCCCGTCGGTAACGACCGCGACGGTGTTCCATCTGCCGGTCAGCTCAAAGCTCTTGCCGATATCCTTCTGTATCTCAAGACACGGCTCCGCGACTCCGGGTGTGTAAAGAACGGAAAGATCGTGTTTCGTCTCAAGAGGCGCCTTCAGCGCCGTTGCTATCTTGCCGCGAAGTCTGTAATGCTCCGCGAGCGATTCTTCTCTTATATCCATGCTTCATATCTCCGCTTTAAAAATACACTTAATTCTAACACGATTTTATATACATATCAATAAGAAAATATAAAAACCCGCGGAATTTTTACTTCCGCGGGAAATAATCAGTTTTTATTCTTACCGACGAACTTGCCGTACATCCTGCCTATCCCCGCTTTATAAACGAGTAAAGGCGCGGTAATGACGCCGAGCGCCGCCATGGCGATCTGCGTGGGGAGCTTCAGGAGCGCCGCCTCGGGAGTCGCATAGATGAACGCTCTGCCGAGAGAGTAACCGACAATCATAATTATCGCGCCGAGTGCGAGCGCGAGTGCGACGGCGAGCTTCTTTTTGTTCTTAAACGCGTATCTGACGATAAGCGCTATCGCTATCGCCTGAAGTCCGCGCACGGCGAGGGTCACGAACATAGGCGTCGGATAGAAGATGAGGTCTCCGAGGAACGCGCCTACGCCGCCGACAAGAAAAGCGGATACGGGGTCGAATATAAGGGCCGCGGTGCAGATGATTATATCGTTCAAATACAAATGTCCTCCGGGTACCGCGATGCCGAAAGAACTCATTATTATATTGAGTCCCATAAACATCGCGACGAGAGTCAGATGCTTCAATGCCTTCGTTCCGTCAAATGCAGTTTTCATAACTATTTTCCTCCGGGGTATTGATTTTTGACGTAAACGAGTATACAATAATTTTGGATATAATAAAATAACCAGTTTTGATATTTTTTATATGACCAGATGGAGGAAATATGAAATACTCGTTCGACGCTGATGACAAGAGCCCGCTTTACTTGCAGCTGTACTATCAGATAAGAGAGGATATCGTGTCGGGAACGATAGCTCCCGGAACAAAGCTGCCGTCAAAACGCATAGTCGCGGAGGAGTGCGGCGTCAGCGTCATCACCGTCGAGCACACGTATTCTCTTCTGTGCGACGAAGGGTACGCTTACTCAAAAGAGCGAAGCGGTTATTTTGCCGCGGGCGACTCGGTGATCCCATCGAGAGCCGAATCATCAAGGCAGATAAAGCACGCGTCGCCTGAAGGGCATATAAAAACGGAGTTCCCGCTCTCCGCGTTCAAGCGCCACATGAGATACGTTATCGCCGAATACGATGACGAGCTCGTAGGACGCTCCCCGAACAACGGTATGCTTGAGCTTCGCGAGGCGATATCGGGATATCTCGAAAGGTTTCGCGGAGTGTCGGTGACGCCCGCGCAGATCGTGATCGGATCGGGGTCGGAATATCTGTATTCCTTGCTGATACAACTGTTCGGAAGAGATCTGCTCTTTGCGATAGAGGATCCCTGCTACAAAAAGATCGAGCAGGTCTATAACGCCAACGGAGTAAAATTTGAAAAGCTCCCGCTCGCGGGAGACGGGATAGAATCAAAGTCTTTGAAAAAGTGCCGCGCGAAGGTGCTCCACGTCACGCCTTACCACAGCTTCCCGAGCGGCGTCACGGCATCCCCCGCAAAACGCGCGGAATACGTTGCGTGGGCGAAAGCGAACGGCGCATACGTCGTCGAGGACGATTACGAGTCGGAGAACAGCCGCGTCAAGCTCACCAACGTCAAGTACTGTGTCAAGCGCGGCCTCGTCAAGGAGGGCGAAGACCCCCAGAAGGTCGCGGCCGACCAGCTCGTCAAGGAC
>JAFXNX010000200.1 GCA_017529175.1 Clostridia bacterium | reverse complement strand
GAGGAGATCCGCCGTATCTGGGAAGAGTACAGACGCGTGAACGGGCTGTCCTGACGCGCCCGTGAGCGGCAGAGACGCGGATCCCGTTTATCCCGACCGTTTTCGAGCGCCGCGGTCGGTTTATACCGCGCGGAACGCCGCAAGCGCCCCGCGCCGTCTCTTTTGAAAAAACGAGGCCCGCCTGTTTCAGGCGAGCCTTGTCTCTTTCAGCGCTGTTTTTTTCGACCCTTTCCGGCTTTTCACGATTCAAGCTGACGGCCGAGAAAACCCGCCGCCGTCTGTATCAGCTTCATCTCGAGTTCCGTCACCGTCGGGCGATCGGACTCGGACGGCGCGAGCGACGCGACGCATCCCGTCACGTCCCCCTCGGTGATGATAGGCATCATACAGCTGATCACGTGGCCGCCGCCGTCGGTTATCTTCACCGGAGTCTCCGAGCGGTCGGTAAAGAGCGCCCTGCGCTCCATCAGCTCCTCAAGCTCGGGAGTCAGCGGCTTGTCCGCGTATTCGCGGCGCGGAACGCCCGAAACGGCGATAACCGAATCGCGGTCGCAGATCGCCACCGCCAGTCCGCACGTCTTGTGCAGCGTCTCGGCGTACTGCGCGGCGAATTCGGTCATCTCACCCATCGGGGAGTATTTTTTGAAAATGACTTCCCCTTCCCTGTCGGTGTATATCTCGAGAGGGTCACCCTCCCTTATCCTCATCGTGCGGCGGATCTCTTTCGGGATCACCACGCGCCCGAGGTCGTCTATCCTGCGAACGATTCCCGTTGCTTTCATTTATGATCTCCTTTTCTGTTGATACGTTTCTATTATCTGTTTTTTATGAGAAAAATATACCGACGGACAAAGAAAAGCGACCGGCTGAAGTTATCGGCCGGTCGCTTGACTATTCTCGTCAAATGTGGTATAATTGACGAGAATAACGAAGAGGTGATGAAAATGCGGAGATTTGATTATTCATCATTAAAGAATAAAACGTGGGATAACGAGATCATCAATTACCTGTCCCTGATCCATGAGGAAAAGGGCAAACAGGCGGTTTATCTGCGCCAAAGGACGGAAGACGTCAAAAAGCTCGTCGAGATCGCGAAGATCCAAAGCACGGTATCTTCAAACGCGATCGAGGGGATCCGCACGACGGACACGCGCCTGCGCCAACTGATGGGAGAGAAGACTGCGCCGCGCAGCCGCGACGAAAAAGAGATCGCCGGGTATCGTGACGCGCTGAATACCGTCCACGAGAATTTCGAATATATTCCGCTGACCCCGAACTATATTCTTCAGCTTCACAAAATAATGTTCAGCCATACCGACAGCGCGTTCGGCGGATCGTTCAAGAACGTGCAGAACTATATCAGCGCGACAGGCGCGGACGGAAAGGCGTACGCTCTGTTTACGCCGACCGCGCCGTATGAAACGCCCGGCGCGATGCGGGATATCTGCGACGCGTTCAATTTCGCCGTCGGTGAAGGCAAGGTCGACCCGCTGTTGATCATACCGGTTTTCATACACGACTTTCTCTGTATTCACCCGTTTATCGACGGCAACGGCAGAATGTCGAGACTGTTGACTACCCTTCTGCTGTATCGGAGCGGATATGAGATCGGACGGTATATTTCGCTCGAGAGCAAGATAGAAAAAACGAAAGAGAGTTATTACGACGCGCTTGAGGAATCGCAGACCGGATGGCACGAGGGCGATGACGATCCGACGCCGTTTATAAAGTATCTGCTGGGAACAGTCATCGCCGCTTACCGCGATTTTGAGGAGCGGATGGAACTCGTTGCGGACTCTCCGCTCGAAACCGTGAGAAACGCGGTCAGAACGCAGATCGGGAAGTTCACCAAATCCGATATCGCAGACCTCTGCACCTCAATGAGCGCGTCGTCGGTGGAACGCCGCTTGCGTGAACTCTGCACCCTCGGCGAGATCGAAAAACTCGGCGGCGGCCGATCGACGTATTACGTAAGAAAAGATTGTTGATAAGGAGGGCAAGAAATGGGACTAATCGATCTTGCAAGCGGCGCGTCCTTATGGCGCGGGTATGATTATTTCACCAGCAAAAGGGTCTTGAGTCATAAAAAGATCAACGACAATACTTATTCCGGAAAGGTAAGCGGCAACGGCGCGGATTATGACGTTGAAATAAACCTTGAGCATCCACGCAGTTCAAAGTGTAATTGCCCGCACGCGGACGGCAAGCGAATTATCTGCAAACATATGGCCGCGCTGTATTTTGCGGTGTTTCCAAAGGAAGCGGATCGATTTTACAACGAGGCGCTTCAAGCGGAGCAAGAGGAAGAGGAACGGCAGGATAAACTTCAAGGACTACTTGTTGAGTATGTATCCAGAATGAAAAAGAGTGAATTACAGGAAACTCTCTTGCAAGTGCTCTTTGACGGTCCTGAGTGGCAATATGAGCATTTTTTAAGGGATCATATCCGCGAATATTGGGAATAAAAAAGCACGATTATTAAAAGGCTTTTAGATAAAATGTATATTTGGACAGGATAGAGTATTTGAAAACGTCAAAAAACTTTAGGAGGTTTTTAATATGGAGTGGGAATCTTTTCAGCAATTTGTTGAACTGTTTTTGGGAAGTAGATCTACAAGTTTCAATAACACAACTGATCAAATAGAACTAATGATAGAGGGACATTCTGTCATTTGTACACGGCAAGAGTTTGACATTGTAAATAATCGTTGCTTAAGCTATACTTTAGCACCGACATATCTTTATACATCAAAGGAAATAGAAATAATAGCAGATCCAATAGATAATAGAATTAGTATGCGTCTCCCACACGAACCAATTACTATAGGCGATGATGAAGTGTCTTATACTCTCTCGTCGCCTTCGCACGAATTGTTGTTGTCTTTTTTGTCATCAATTCCTAAAGAAGAAATCAGGGATTATAGGCGGATGATTCCGGCACGATACATACTGCAACGATTTGAATTAGGTGAAACTGATACGATTAACCTTTTTGATATACTTTTACGTGTTGTGAGGATATCGTATTCACTTAAAATTGTGTCATCAGGACAAATGCCTGTTGTTGCG
>JAFXNX010000199.1 GCA_017529175.1 Clostridia bacterium | reverse complement strand
GGCATCTTGCCCGCCATCCTTGCCTTTTTGCGATCTTACCCCCTACCGTAGGCAACTACGCCGACGGTGCCAAGATCGCAAAATCTACCTGCGTTTCTCTCACTCTGTCTCAGACTGTAGACTTTGTCTACAGTCTGAACCGTCCGCGGATCTACTCCGCGGACGGTTTTTCTTCTGAAAGTTTCTTTGCCGAGGCTTTCTTTTCAAAGAAAGCCGGAAAATTATTCAGCTGTCAGGTTGTCGAAGTATCCCTGTATCCAGACGATCGGGGTACCTTTGTCGCCGGAGCCGCTCGTCAGGTCGCAGAGCGAACCGATAAGGTCGGTGAGGCGGCGCGGGGTCGTTCCCTCGGACGCCATCTTTCCGACGAGGTTATCGTCCTTCGTCTTTATGCGTCCCTTTATAGCGTCCCTCAGCGCGTCTCCCGAAAGGTCTGCGAAATCGTTGTCCGCAAGATACTTGAGCTTCAGCTCGTTCGGCTGACCGATAAGTCCTTCCGTGTACGCGGGGGAGACGACCGGGTCCGCAAGCTCCCATATCTTTCCGACGGGATCTTTGAAAGCGCCGTCGCCGTAGATCATAACCTCGACGCACTTTCCCGTCGCGTCATAAATTATCGACTGTATCTTTTTGACTACGGGCTCGCCGTCGCGCGGGAAGAGCTTTACCGTCTCTTCCGTCGCCTTGTTCGTTCCGTAAAGTCCGTACTGCTCGTTGTAGCCGGATCCGTCGACACTTTCGGACAAGATGTCGTCAAGTCCGTAAACCGTTCCGGCGCCCGCGGCTTTAAGGAGTTTCTTTGATCTTGCCCTCGTGTGGATGTCGCAGACGAGGACGGCCTTCGTGTAGGAGAGGATAGCTCTCGGATCGTTCGCGAGGATGATCTCGGCGTCAGCTCCCTCCGCCTCGATTAAAGATCTGTAATACTCTATATAATCGACTCCCGTAAAAGGATGCTTGACGATGCCGAACAGTTCGCGGTATTTTGCTTCCGTCAGCACGTCGCGCCACGGATCAACTCCCGCCTCGTCCAGACTGTCAAGGTCGATCAGGTGGTTTCCGACCTCGTCCGAGGGGAACGAGAGCATGAGAACGATCTTCTTTGCACCTCTCGCGATACCCTTGAGACATATCGCAAAACGGTTGCGGCTGAGTATCGGGAAAAGAACGCCGACAGTCCCGCCGCCGAACTTTCTCTTAATGTCTGTCGCGATATTGTCCACCGTCGCATAGTTGCCCTGCGCGCGCGCGACGACCGCTTCCGTGACCGCTACAACGTCGCGGTCGCGAACAGCGATCCCTTCGCTCTTTGCGGCTTCAAGGACAGACTCAGCGACGATCTTCGCGATATCGTCTCCCTGTCTTATTATCGGAGCGCGCACTCCGCGGGATACAGTACCAATACACCTCATGTTGTCTACCGCCTTCATAAAAAATTTTATCATATTGATTATATAACTCTTCCGGCAATAAGTCAACATTTTTCGATCCGGTCAGTTCAAATAGTAGATCGACCAGGTAAGATACGCCGCGAACGTCACCCACAGAAAGTACGGGACCTGAAGATAAGCGGCAATAGGACGGCACCGGTGGAACAGAGCGATCATCGCGATTATGAGCAGCCACAGGACCATAATGAGGATGAACGCGAAAAGGAACGCCTTCGCGTTGAAGAAAACGATGCTCCATACGAAGTTTACGGCGAGCTGGGCAAGATATACCTTCAGCGCCGTTTTTTTATTGCCGCACGAGCTTTCGTATATGATATACGCGGAAACGCCCATCAGTATATAGAGTATCGTCCATACGACGGGGAATACCCACGACGGCGGTGAGAGCGCCGGTCTTTCTATCGAATCGTAGAACTCGCTGCCGGCTCCGGTAAAGAGCGCCGCAAGTCCTCCCGCGCCGAGACTTATCGCCACGGATATAAGAAGCGCTTTCAGATCGATCTTTTTCATAAAAATACCTCCCGTTCTACTTATATAGTATTTAACGGGAGGATTTTTATTCATCATTTACTGTCTTAATACTCAAAAGTTCCTTCAAACACGAGGACTGCGTCTCCTGTGAGCGTTATTTTTTCATCCGTGCAGTTGACTGTCATATCTCCTCCGGGGAGTTTTACCGAAACGTCGACGCCGCCTTTTACAAGTCCGCAGCGCACCGCCGCGGCGACTGATGCCGCAGCGCCCGTGCCGCAGGCGAGAGTCGCGCCGTTGCCGCGCTCCCATACGCGAAGACGAACAGTCGACGAGTTTATTACCCTCACGAACTCGACGTTCGTTCTCTCCGGGAAGATATCGGCGTACTCTATCGCGGGACCGATCTTTTCGAGGTCTATCGAGTCGATCGCGTCGCAGAAGATCACGCAGTGCGGATTGCCGACCGAAACGCACGTCGCAACGTACTCGACTCCGCCGACAGAAATCTTCTCGGACACCACCTCGTCAAGATCCGTTTCGACCGGGAGCGACTTCGCGTCAAAGGACGCGCGTCCCATGTTGACCGCGACCGAGCTCACCTTGCCGTCGCGCAGATACAGCTTGAGGTTATGTACTTCTCCCGACATTTCAAGGCTGATAGTCTCGCTCCTGACGAACCCTTTGTCGTAGAGATACTTAGCGGCGCACCGCATACTGTTGCCCGCCATCTTTCCCTCGCTTCCGTCCTTGTTGAAGGAACGGATCGCGGCGTCGGCGATCTTCGATTTTTCGATGAGGACGATCCCGTCGCCGCCGATGCCGTAGTGCTCACGGCACAGCTCGACGCAGAGCGATTCCGGGCAGGTGATGGAGCCGTCGAAATTCTCAATGAAAATGTAGTCGTTGCCGGAGGAGTGCATCTTCGCGAAGCGTATCTTCTCTCTCCAGCGCCGCATATTGTTGATATCGACAAGCTCCGTGTTATCGTTAGTGAAGCGGCTCGCTATTATATCGGAAAGCGCGCTCGCCGTATCAATGGAAGTAAGACACGGTATGCCGAGCTGCATAGCTTTTCTGTGAAGCGCGGTAAAATCGCCGACAGTCGCGTCCTTGACGGCTCCCGTGTAGACTATATAGCTGATCTTTCCGCTCTCCATAAGGCGCGATATATCGTCGCCTTCCGTCGCGTTGGCGACTGTCGTCACCGGAACGCCGAGCGATTCTATTGCTTTTGCGGTACCGGACGTCGCGAAGAGCTCCATCTTCAAGTCGTAAAAACGCTTTGCGAGTGAGATTATCTCCTGATAATCGCTCTCCTCAACGCTGATAAGGACTCCCTGCCCTTCCTTACTGTAGGGGGACGGCACCGAGAAGCCGGCGGCGGTAAGTCCTTTGAAGAGCGCCTCCGCCATCGTCTTTCCGACTCCGAGAACTTCTCCTGTCGACTTCATCTCGGGTCCGAGCATAGAATCGGCGTCCGTCAGCTTTTCAAACGAGAAGACCGGGACTTTTACCGCGTAGTACGGCGGCGTTCTGTAAAGACCGGTGCCGTAGCCGAGATCGGAAAGGCGCTCGCCGAGCATGACGTGAGTCGCAAGATCGACCATCGGAACTCCCGTGACCTTACTGATATAAGGAACCGTACGCGACGCGCGAGGATTGACCTCGATAACGTAAAGCTCATTGTCAAAGATCAGATACTGTATGTTGACAAGTCCCTTCGTTCCGAGCGCGAGCGCGAGCTTTTCGGACGACGTGCAGATCTTGTCAAGGAATTTGTCGTTCAGATTGTACGGCGGATATACCGCGATCGAGTCGCCGCTGTGTACTCCGGCGCGTTCAATATGCTCCATGATACCGGGGATCAGCACGTCCTCGCCGTCCGATATGACGTCGACTTCAAGTTCGATGCCCGGCATATACTTGTCGACGAGCACGGGATTGTCTATGCCGCCGGAAAGGATCTTTTTCATATAGGACGACGTCGTCTCGTCGCTCCTTGATATCGTCATATTCTGTCCGCCTATGACGTACGACGGACGCAGCAGTACGGGATATCCCAGAGCGTTTGCCGCCTCAAGCGCTTCCGCCTCAGTCGCAACGCCGTAACCCTTCGGACGGCTGATACCGAACATCTCAAGAAGAGCGTCGAACCTTGCGCGATCCTCCGCGATGTCGATACTCTCGCCCGATGTTCCGAGTATCGGTATACCGTGATCGACAAGGAACTTTGTCAGCTTGATCGCCGTCTGTCCTCCGAACGCCACAACGACTCCGACCGGATGCTCGACTTCGATGATGCTCATAACGTCCTCGGGAGTCAGCGGCTCGAAATAGAGTCTGTCGGCAGTATCGTAGTCGGTGGAGACGGTCTCGGGATTGTTGTTGACGATAACGACGTCGTAACCCATTTGCCTCAAAGTCCAGACGCAGTGTACCGAGCTGTAGTCGAACTCGATCCCCTGCCCGATCCTGATAGGACCTGAACCGAGAACGATGACGACGGGTTTTCCCGAGCGGACGTGAGAGCGCGATTCGCAGTCGTCGTCACAACACGAGTAGAAATACGGCGTCTCCGCTTCAAATTCCGCGCCGCAGGTGTCGACCATCTTATAACTGTATGAAAATTCCGGAAAAACGTCCGTCCCGGAAAGACGCGCTATCGCGCCGTCCGTAAATCCGAGACGCTTCGCCTTCATATACAGCTCGCGATCAGGCGCGACGCCGCAAAGCGATGCCTCGCACTCTGCGATATTCTTAATCTTATCAATGAAGAATTTGTCGATCTTCGTTATATCGTGGATCTCATCGACCTTGACGCCGCTCTTCAGCGCTTCATAAACCGTAAAGAGTCTGCGGTCGTTCTGCTCCGCGAGTCGCTCTTTTACGGGCTTGTCCGAGAGCGGCGGGGCGTTCAGCGTGTCAAGCGATATCTCCGCTCCGCGAAGCGCCTTCATAAGCCCTTCCTCGAAGCTCTGCGCTATCGCCATAACTTCTCCCGTCGCTTTCATTTGCGTTCCGAGAGTTCTGCTTGAAGACGCGAATTTATCAAACGGCCATTTCGGGAATTTCACCGCGATATAGTCTTCGGTCGGCTCAAAGCAGGCGCAGGTCTTGCCCGTGATATCGTTCTTTATCTCGTCGAGCGTATATCTGAGCGCGATCTTCGTACTGATCTTCGCGATAGGATACCCCGTCGCCTTCGACGCGAGCGCGGAAGAACGCGAAACGCGTGGATTTACTTCGATAACGTCATATTCAAAGCTGTCCGGGTCGAGCGCGAACTGGCAGTTGCACCCACCGACGATACCTATCGCCGAGATTATCTCGAGCGACGCGGTGCGAAGCATCTGATATTCTTTATTTGAAAGAGTGAGAGTCGGGGCTACGACGACGGAGTCGCCCGTGTGGATACCGACGGGGTCGACGTTCTCCATTGAACATACCGCGATCGCGTTGCCCGCCGAGTCCCTTATCGTCTCAAATTCGATCTCTTTGCGCCCCGCGATACATTTTTCAACGAGTATCTGATGTATCGGAGAGAGGTCAAGTCCGCTCGCGGCGATACGGCAGAACTCCGTCTCGTCCGCGGCGATACCGCCGCCGCTTCCTCCGAGAGTATACGCGGGACGGACGATGACCGGATACCCTATTTTTTTCGCCGCCGCCTTTGCAGCTTCGATATCCGTTACCGTTTCCGACGGCACTATCGGCTGTCCGATCTTTTTCATAAGGTCCGAGAAAAGCTCGCGGTCCTCTGCGCGCGCGATCGCCTCGGCGTCTGTTCCGAGAAGCTTCACGCCGTACTTTGCAAGGGTGCCGTCGCGGTAAAGCTCTGTCGCAATAGTCAGTCCGCTTTGCCCGCCGAGCCCCGCAAGAAGTCCGTCGGGACGCTCTTTTTCGATGACCCGCGCGACAGTCTTCGCGTTAAGCGCTTCAAGATATATCTCATCCGCGAGATTCTTGTCCGTCATTATCGTCGCGGGATTGGAGTTTACGAGAACGACGTCGAGTCCTTCATCGCGAAGAACGCGGCAAGCCTGCGCTCCCGCGTAGTCAAATTCAGCCGCCTGACCGATAACGATCGGTCCCGAGCCGATAACGAGCACTTTGCGTATCGATTCATCCTTCGGCAACTCACTCACCTCCCATCATAGCGCAAAACTTGTCAAACAGAAATTCCATGTCCTCCGGTCCCGCCGACGCTTCCGGGTGAAACTGCACCGAGAAGCACCTTGACGCCGGATAGTCTATTCCTTCACAGCTTCCGTCGTTGGCGTTGACGTAGCGGAGAACTCCGACGCCCTCGACGCTCTTTGCGACGACGGCGTAGCCGTGATTCTGACTCGTGATATAAGTTCTCGTCCCGAGCAGGTCGCGCACCGGCTGATTGGCTCCGCGGTGTCCGAACTTGAGCTTTTCCGTGTCGCCGCCCTGCGCCAGAGCGAGGAGCTGATGACCGAGGCATATACCGAATATCGGTACTTTTCCGATAAGCGCTTTTATCGCATCGATCCTTCCCGCGTTTTCCTTCGGGTCGCCGGGTCCGTTCGAGAGCATGATACCGTCCGGCGCGATAGCGAGTATATCCTCCGCCGTCGCGTCGGCGCCAAACGTCGTGACCTTACATCCGCGGCGGCAAAGACATCTTATAATATTGCCCTTTGCCCCGTAATCGACAAGCGCGACGGAATACTTTTCCTCGCCCTCGGCTTCATACACTTTCTTCTCGTGCGACGTCACCTTTGAAACGGCGTCTCCAACCTTGTACGCTTTTACCGCGCCAAGATCGACGTCGGGTGAAAAACTGATCGCCGCGTTCATAACGCCGCGCTCCCGCAGTATTTTTACGATATGCCTCGTATCTATCCCGCAGATCGCGGGTATGTTTTTATCTTTCAGATAGCCGTCAAGCGTCCCTTTTGATCTGAAATTCGAGGGATTTTCGCAAAAATCCCTTGCGATATATCCGGACAGCGCGCTCTCGCCCTCGAAGTCCTCAGGTATCACGCCGTAATTCCCTATCATCGGGAAGGTTTGGATAACTATCTGTCCGGCGTAGGAAGGATCGGTCAGAGTCTCTAGGTATCCGACGGTCCCCGTCGTGAAGACGAGCTCGCCGATACACTCGCGCTCTGCTCCGAAAGAAATTCCCTCGAACTTCTCGCCGCTCTCGAGTATCAAATAGACTTTTTTCATAAAACCACCTCAAAGGGTCGCGGCGATAACCGCTTTTATCGTGTGCAACCTGTTCTCCGCCTCGTCGAATACGACCGAGCGCTCACTCTCGAATACCTCGTTTGTGACTTCCATGCAATCAATGCCGAACTTCTCGTAGATCTTCTCACCGGTCGTCGTCTCAAGGTCGTGGAACGAGGGAAGGCAGTGCATAAATATGCAACTCTTTTTCGCCGAATCCATTATCTCTTTTGTCACGCGGTAAGGGGTGAGGTCGCGTATCCTCTCTTCCCACACCTCGTCAGGCTCTCCCATCGAGACCCAGACGTCGGTATAAATGACGTCGGCGCCTTGCACCGCTTTGTACGGGTCCTCCTCGAACTCTATCACGGCTCCCGTTTCCTTTGCGATCTCACCGCACTCGGCGACAAGGTCGCTGTCGGGAAAATACTTCTTCGGAGCCGATGCGACGAAGTGCATTCCCATCTTCGCGCAGCCGACCATGAGAGAGTTTCCCATATTGTATCTCGCGTCGCCCATATATACGAGCTTTACTCCGGAAAGACGCCCGAGATGTTCTTTTATCGTCATAAGGTCCGCGAGGATCTGCGTCGGATGAAATTCGTTCGTCAGACCGTTCCACACCGGAACGCCGGAGAGCTCGGCGAGCTGTTCTACGATCTTTTGTCCGTAGCCGCGATACTCGATCCCGTCGAACATTCTTCCGAGAACGCGCGCAGTGTCGGCGATGCTCTCTTTCTTTCCTATCTGTGAGCCGGACGGATCGAGATACACCGGGTGTATGCCGAGATCCGCCGCCGCGACTTCAAACGAACAGCGTGTGCGCGTGCTCGTCTTCTCGAAGATAAGAGCTATATTCTTTCCCTCGTGCATACGGTGCGCAATTCCCGCCTTCTTTTTCTCTTTCAGCTCAGCGGCAAGAGAGAGTAGACCTTCTATTTCCTCGCCCGTAAAATCGAGCAGTTTCAAAAAGCTTTTTCCTTTGAGATCCATATATAACTCCATATTTGAATATTTATGCGGTTATTATACACCATCTATGCGAATTTGTCAATATTATAAAATAACAAATTAATTTTTATGCATATAATTAAATATTTATACACACTTTGCGCCGTGCCCGTGAAAATGATGCGCAAAAATGTATAACAAACGTTATCCAAAGTTTTATTGTATTCGCCTTGACTATCCCTTAAAAACACAACTCCCGAAAACGCTCGCGTTTTCGGGAGTAATTCTATCGGGTTTCCAAAGGGACGTGTCCCTTTGGCAGGGTCCGGGACAGAGTCCCGGGGAATGTCAGGTTGACATGATCTTTTTCTCGTAAGTCATACTGTCCTGATCTGTCAGGTAGTACGCCGCCATGGTGAAAGTGCCGTCCTCGTTATATGCGTACTCGTTGTACGCGTAACAGACGTCGCCGTTGTAAAAGGATTCCCTGACCACCCTGTCAAGCACGTCGTATACCCACGAGGTCCCGGTATAGGAATCGGAATTCGGCTCGTACCGGATCTGATCGGTAACTCTGCCGGCTTCGTCGTACGAATATTCGTAATAACAGACCACAGCGTCGTAAGGCGAGTAGACCGTTTCGCGGCTTGCCTCTCCGCCGCCGCTGTATTCAAAACGGCTGTAGCTCTTCAAAACTCCGGTAGGCGCGTATTCCGTCTTTTTGATGACCGTACCGGAGAGATCGGTATCCGAAAGAGAGTATCCCTTCAGATTTCCCGCGTCATCGTATTCAAACGTAAACGATGCCTTTACACAGTCAATTTCAAGGGAAGCGAAAACTGTCTTTTCGGTGATCGCTCCCGACGGGGCGAACGTCTTCTCTGTAAGTGTCGTACCGTCGTCTCTGTATTCGTAATAAGAGACCTTTGTGACCTCTCCCGCATCATCTCTTTCGACTACGGCAACAGGGCGTCCTTCGTTATCGTATCTGCTGCACGTCGGAATGGCGGCGCGAGAGCGCAGCTCATCGTCCGTTACCGTCACAAGGTCGGTATCGAGCACGAGCTTTTCCGGAGAAAAACTGTAGTACTGTACTTCCTCCGCCGTATCTTCCGCGGCGCTATCGTTCCCGACGCCGAAAACGAAGAACAGCACCGCCAGCGCCGCAAGTACGGCGATCGCCGCGAACGTTGCGCCGAAATCTCTTATGAAGTCGCCTATGACGCCGAATATCCCGACCTTTTGACGCGTATATTTTTTGACGCCTTCGGTCTCGACGTTGTTTTTTTCTTCTTCCTTCACTTTATAAACTCCAGAATCATTCAAACAGCTCAAATTCGCCGTTTTCATTGAGGAAATAATCGCGTTGATTTACTAAATTCCCGCTGTCGTCATATTCGTATTCGGTATATGACGTGAGCTCTCCGCCGTTTTCAAAGACGCTCTCTTTTATCAGGTTTCCGGCGTCGTCATACTCGTATTCAACGGAGGAGACAGGCTCGCCTGAGCCGTTTTTATACGACGCTTTCAATACGTTTCCGTCGTCGTCGTATTCATATTCGCTAACGGAAACGACGATGTTATTCTCGTTTACAGTTGAGCTCTTCGTGATAAGACCTCTGCCCATACTGTCATATTCGTAAAGGCGTCTGCCGGTGAGCTCGCCGTTCGCATCGTATGTGACCTCGTCCGTGACAAGGCCGAGAGCGTTCAGCACGGTCACAGTCGATCCTCTGTAGATGCCGTCGTCGTCATAGTTAAAGATCTCGCTCGTCGTTTTTGCGGGCATTTCCGCGTCCGAGCCGTATTCGTAGACTGAATTTTCCGTTATCCGCCCGTCCGGTCTGAAAGTGATGTAGGACGTCATCCTTCCCAGCTCGTCGAACGTCTCCGATATCGTGCGCTCTCCGTTTTCATTGAAGAAGTTTCTGCCGACGATGTTCCCGTTCTCGTCAAACACTATCTCGTCGAGCTCTTCTTCGGATCCGTCAACGCCCTGCTCCGTATCCGCGACGGACGTTTCGACAGTTTGAGCGCTGTCCGTCACACCGCCATCGGCTGTGCTCTTATCGTCGCTCTTCTTTTCACACGATACCGCCGTAAAAGCGAACAGTACCGCGAGAAGAAGTGATACTGTCACTCTGATTATTTTGATTTTCATATTCATTTCCTTAAAATACGATATTTTGATAGCTAATTATACATTATTATGCTTCTTATGTCAAGTTTGAGAGGGACGGAAAAAGCGCGGTTCGGGCTTCACGAAGAATCAGACCGCGCTCTTTTCCTTTGTATATCCGCCGTGCCGTGTAACGCCGATAATAGAAACCCTGCATATAGCAAGGGGGATCCCTCGCCGCGCATTTTGTGCTCCCAGCGTCCGTCGCGGCGCGTCACGAAAGGAGGCGCCGCGCGGGAGGTCTGCATTCCCGTACGCAGATCGGGTTCCGTTTTTCTGTTGTGGGTTTTATGTCCGGCGCATCACGCACAAGGCAGATATCGTATTTACTGTTCTCCGTCCTCGTCGTAGTCGAGATCGTTGAAGCTGTCGTCGAAGATATCAGCTATTCTGTCAAACTCCTCATCGTCCTCGATCGTCTCGAGATACACGTCGCCGTTCTCGTCTTCCGTACGGCGAAGGATGATATACTCTCCGTTCTGTTTCGATTCGTCCGCGGGAACGAGAGCGTTGTAAGTAACGCCGTCCTCCATATACTTTCCGATGAGCTCAAAGTCTTCTT
>JAFXNX010000198.1 GCA_017529175.1 Clostridia bacterium | reverse complement strand
CTCTACGGCCTCGTGATGAAGCCGATGTACGGCGCGGCGGCGATGAGCCTTTCGAGCTTCTGCGTCTGTATGAACGCGCTCAGACTTAATCTTATAAAAGTACACGACCCGAAGCATGACAAGATGATGAAAAAAAGAAAAAGAATATCCGGCGACTTACCGGAAACAAGTAAAAAGGAGATAAAATCTATGGAAAAAACAGTCAAGATCGAAGGAATGATGTGCCCCCACTGCGAGGCGAGAGTAAAGAGCGCGCTTGAATCGCTCCCCGGCGTTACGGCAGACGTCAGCCATGAAAGGGGCGACGCGATACTGACTATGAAAGATGAAATACCTGACGAAGTAATAAAGGAAACCATTGAAAAAGAAGGATATAAGGTCATATAAAAGCATTTATCCACCCGTCAAATTCGGGTGGATATCTGTTTGTATATATTAACTTACAATATCTCTCACATAGGATAAAAATTCTTATATTTTTTTAGCAAATCGGAGTGACAAACGTCGAAGTATGTAGTATAATAATTATCGAAGTATTCTGACTTGAAAAGGAGACGCGCCGATGACGAAAAAAAGCGTTCTTATCTCATTACTATCATTATTAATTATTATTGCGGTCTCCTTGTTTATATCGTCATGCGCTGATAAAAACGAGGACGGCGCGTCGTCGGACGGCGTCACTGAAACCATAAAGGAAATAGACCCTAATATCCCGTTCGACAGCATTACAGACGATACGGAGCGCGCGCCGGAGACCGAGACCGCGCCGCCCGCGATCGAAACGGAAGCGCCTGAACCTGTCACAGAATACACGCCGCAGACCGAAGCTCCCGCTCCACAGACGGAAGCTCCCACTCCCGTCACGGAATACACGCCTCCCGTAACTACTCCGCCCGCGGAAGGCGCGCTTGCCGGATGCTTATTTATCGGCGACTCCCGTACAGTGGGACTTGATATGGTCGGAGTTCTTACCGGCGCCGACATTTTTGCAACTGTCGGAATGTCTGTCTTCGGCGTAACGAGCACTATAGCCGACGTAAAAGGGATCGGTGAGGTGTATCTTTCACAGTTGATATCAATGAGGCAGTATTCAAAGGTATACATCCTGCTCGGGATCAACGAGATCGGCTCTTCGTTCGATATGATAAGCGCGAAGTTCTCCGAACTGATAAGTTATCTGCAGTCTAATATACCGGGAGTTAAGATAATCATTGAAGCGAATCTGCACGTCACGACTTCACGCTCGCAGTCAGACGCAACGTTCAACAACGCTAACATCAACGCTCTGAATGAAAAGCTAAAGGCGCTGACAAACGGCTCAACTGTCTTCTGGCTCGACGCCAACACGATACTCGACGACTCCTCAGGCGGACTCGCCGAAGCGAATTCGGGCGGCGACGGTATACATCTCGAATGGAACTGCTACACGACCTGGGGACAGTGGATCGCCGCGCAAAACTCGAACTATTAAATAATTGAGCGATGATAAACTCGGCAGAGCAGCAATGATAAGATAATTCAAAAGGATGAAGCAAGCATAACCGGCACAAAGAGATAATGCAAACATACGATAAATGGCGGGCAAAATGCCCGCCATCATTGTTTTTTTCGATCTTGCCCTCTACCGCATGCCACTACGCCGACGATGGCAAGATCACAAAATCTACCGTCGTTTCTCTCGCTCCGGTGCAGACTGCAGACATCGTCTGCAGTCTGAAATCACGGTTCGAGCCGTAATTTATTCTTCGCTGTCTTCGTCAACCGTGTCTTCTTCCAGACGCCTGATCTTTACCTCTGTGATCCTTCTGGATACTATCTCGTGAATGGTGAAGGCATAGCCGCCGTATTCAAAGCTTTCGCCCGCCTCGGGGATCTTGCCGAGTTTTTCCATGACCCAGCCGCTGAGCGTGTCCGCTTCACTTTCGTCATCGGATATCTCAAAGCGCTCAAAGAACTCTTCAAGAGTCAGCGTTCCCTGAACGAGATATTCTCCGTCAGAAAGTTCCGCGACGTCCTCTACCACCTCGTCGTGTTCGTCCCATATCTCTCCGACGAGCTCTTCGAGGATGTCCTCCATCGTGACGATCCCGGCGGTGCCGCCGTATTCGTCAACGACGACCGCGACGTGAGTCTGCTCGCTTTGAAGCTCTTTTAACAGTTTGCTTATCTTCATTGTGGGAGCGACAAAGATCGGTTTTTGCATTATGTATTTGAGATCCTTGCGTCCCTCGAGTATCTCTTCGTAAAAGTCCTTCTGATGGATAACGCCTATGATATTGTCAAGGGATCCGTCGTATACGGGAAGACGGGAATAACCGGTTTCGGAGAAGATTTCCGAGATCTCTTTGTGCGACGCGTCGCAGGAGACTGCGACGATATCAACTCTCGGCGTCAGTATATCCTCCGCCTGGCGGTCGTCGAAGACGATGGCGTTTCTTATCAGCTCGCTCTCGTTCTCGTCAAGCCCGCCTTCGTTGTATGCTTCGTTCACTATCGTGATAAGCTCGTCGTCGGTGATGGTCGGGTCTTCCTTTACACGCGATATTTTCGATATCAGCTTCGTCCAAAGCGAAAAGATGAAACCGAGAGGCGCGAATAAGATGACAAGCCCTTTGACGACAGGATATATTGCCATAGCGTATTTTTCGGGTGCCGCTTTTGCAAGCGTTTTCGGAGTAATCTCACCGAATATCAGTACGACGACTGTTACAACGACCGTCGAGAGAGTAGTCCCGTATTCCCCGCTTACCTTGTTCACGAAGAACACGGCGGCGATAGTCGCAAGAAGAATGTTGACGAGGTTGTTCCCGATCAGGACTGTTGTCAGAAAGCGGTCGTAACGTTCTATTATGTCGAGCACGCCTTCGGCTCTTCTCGAGCCGTTGTCGACGATGCTTTTTAGTTTGATCTTATTCACCGAGCTGTAAGCTGTCTCGGCTGATGAAAAAAACGCGGATAACAGAATACAAAGGACCATCAAAAATATGTCCATTTAATTAAAAATACCCCCTTAATATACAGCGCGTCACTTAGATTTTTTGCGTCGCGCGGCGGACTTTTGCTCCTTCTTTTTGAGCTTTGCCGCCTTTTTTTGTTCTTTCCTATCTTCCTTTTTCTTTTTCTTTTCGAGTTTCAGTTTTTCCTTATCCTCTTCGGGCGATTTTGTCTCGATCGGCTTGAATCCCATACCGAGGACTTCCGTCGCGTCGCAGAGGATCATAAAAGCTTCCTTGTCAACTTTCTCAACAAGCTGTTTGAGCGTGTACTCTTCGTTTCGTTTCACGACGCACATGAGGACTTCCTTATCCTCTTTTGTGTACCAGCCGCCGCCGTGAAGATACGTAACCCCGCGCTCGAGGCGTTCGCTGACCGCCTTTGCTATCTCGTCCTGCTTTGCGGAAATGATTATCGCCATTTTCGCTTTTTCGGAGCCGCCCATAACGGCGTCGATAGAAGCGCTGTATGCAAAGATCGAGATCGACGAATATATAATGCTCTTAAAGTCCTTCATTACGAGAGCGGCGCCGACGACAACGAATACGTCGATTATCAGTATAAGCCGTCCCGTAGACAACCGTTTGAATTTGTTTTTAAGAAGGACCGCGGAAAGGTCTGACCCTCCCGTTGTATATCCCTTTGTGAGCAAAAGTCCTGCTCCCGTTCCCATAGTGACGCCGCCGAGGATGGCGCAAAGCAGCGGATCCGTCAGCGTTGCGGGAAGAAACGTCGTGAGGTCTATCGCGACAGACGTCGAGACGATACCGAGGACCGTTTTTATCATCGACTTGAAACCGCTGACCTTGATATTCATCAAAAGAAGCGGAATATTCAGCGCAAAGATCATAACGCCTATCGGTATTTTATCATATATAAAATTAATAGTTGACGCAATACCGGTGACCCCGCCCATAACTACTTTCCCCGGCGAGAGGAACATATTCATAGACACTCCGAAGAGCGCGGCGCCGCCGAAAAACGCTATCATTTCCGACAAATATTCGGAATACTTCTTTTTCTTCATACAAAACCCCGTGAATGTCAGTATAAATTCAGTCCTACAGAATCTATTATAATTCAATTAATAAAAATTATCAATAGTTAAACCGCATATATGTTCTGTTTTTTTCATAATCTTTATTGACAAATACACGCCCTGACGAGATCATAGTACGGCGCAAGCTCTGGTTTCGATCCCGTCATCGCTATATTAAGGAGATCAAAATGAAGGAAACATCATATCTGCCGGAAGGACGGCTGATCGTAAAAGCCGAGAACGAACTTTACACCTCATCGCTCAAAATGTTAGAGCGCGCTATGAAAGAGGAAACAATACTTGAGGGGATCGCCGAGGCGTGCGTCGGAGAGGGGCTTGACCTGATCGTTAAACTCGGCGCGTTCCGCGGGATAATCCCGCGCGACGAGGCGGCGCTCGAAGGTGACGGAAAAAGCGCTCCGAGGGACATTTCCGTCATAACAAGAGTCGGACGGCCCGTCTGTTTCACCGTCACAGATATTATATCCGAAAACGGAAATTATACCCCGGTACTCTCAAGAAAAGCGGCGCAGAAAAAATGCCGGAACGAGTATATCGCGAACCTTGCGCCGGGGGACGTCACAGACGCGAGGATAACGCACCTTGACCCGTTCGGAGCATTCGCGGACATCGGCTGCGGGATAGTGTCTCTTCTGTGCGTCGACTGCATCTCCGTCTCAAGGATATCTCATCCGTCGGAACGGCTCAAGAAAGGCGAGGACATAAAAGCCGTCGTAAAAAGCATTGATCCAGACAGTGGCAGGATCTATCTTACTCTTCGCGAACTTCTCGGAACGTGGGAGGAGAACGCCGCGTCGTTCGAGATCGGCTCCACGGTCGCAGGGATCGTCCGCGGGATCGAGGATTACGGGATATTCGTCGAACTCTCTCCGAATCTCGCGGGGCTTGCGGAACGAAAAAGCGGCGTTGCGGAAGGCGACGTCTGCGCGGTCTACATAAAAAATATAATCAAAGAGCGGATGAAGGTCAAGCTCGCGATAATAGATTCATACGCGAAAGATCCGGACGCCCCTCCGCTGAAATACTATACCGACACGTCAAAAGTCCGTCATATCGACCGTTGGAGATATTCGCCCGAAGGATGCGCGAAGATCATCGAAACGGTATTTTAACACGAACAGCCGCCCTTATTCAAAAGGGCGGTCTTTATTAATAATTATTATAATCATGTTAAGGTAATACTTGACATTTTTTATATATTTTATTATAATATACTTGATTATTGTATATAAAACTGAAAATGGCTTTTCTTGTAATTTTCAGAAAATTCATCCGTTGATATTTTGAGGTGCTGATAAACCATTATGACAAAGAACGAGTACGTTACCGATAGTAAATCTGAGCGGCGCTCTCTTAGGCGCCGGCTTAAAATATCGATCATACTGCTGCTTCTGATCTCCGTGTTGGGCGTAGCGGCTACTTTTGCGTGGCTCGCTCTGTCTACACGCCCGACGGTCGAGGCAGTCTCAACGACCGTATCGTCTAACGGCGCGCTTGAGATCGCCCTTCTCTCTACGGATACATACGAGGACCCTTCGCAGATCAAAACAGGTATCGGCTCGTCTCTCGATATGCCGAATATGGAAGAAGCAAACCTTTTGTGGGGAAATCTTGTTGATCTTTCCGGCGATGTTTACGGACTCCAAAAGATCGAGCTTTATCCCACTATGCTGGACGCCACGAGACGTTCCGGCATCACGAGTATCGGAAACAGTATCCTTAAGCTCCCTAAATTCGGAGAAGACGGCAGAGTCAGCGCGCTCGATTCAAACTCCGTAAGCGGAACGTTCGCCGGAGAAACATTCACGGTAAACACTTCGCGTCAATCCTACGGAGTTCGCGCCGTCGGCACCGCAAATGATCTGACGCCGCAGCAAAAAGCGCTGATGACCGCGAAGTCGTCTCTGATATCCTCAATAAACATAGCGCGTCAGTCTGCAAAGGAAGCGCTGCTTAATAACGGGACTGCTTTATTCGATATAATTATAAGAAATTCAAGTATCGAGATAACTGACGGCGAGATCAACTCGTTGATTGATCTGACATGTGATCTTGAAACCGTACTCGACAACATTCAGTTCTCGTTAAGACAAGGCGTCATAGCCATAGCTTCGTCAGAAGTTGCAGATGAAGAACAGTTCATACAAACGTACGGTACCCTCTCAAATTACGAGACGCCTTTATCTCGAGCGATCGCAACTCTGCCGTTTACTTTTTCCGGCAGTACTGCTATCACAGGCTGGGCAAACGAGATTGAAAGTATGAAAAGGACTGCGGCATCGGCGAGAGGATCCCTCGAAACGCTTCTCGGAACCTCTGACACCGAAGAACAGCTTGCTTCTGTCATCGAGTTTTTTGCAGATACTAAAAAAATATATATAGGCGAAGTAGAATTTGAAAACGATCCGACCTTTTCTATCGGAACCGCAATAACAGTCATGCCGGAAAGCGGAATACTCTCTCATATCGCAAATTACGTCGGCAATTACAGCGCAAACACAACAGGCTGGACAGGAGAGCGCGAACAGTTTGACCATGAGATAGCGGTGAGGACGGGAAACGAGACCGGTAATCTCGATTTACTTTCAGGTATCGTAAACGACCTTTCCGCCGCAAGCGGTACGGTCGATACCTCGGAGATCAAAGATATTTGCGGTTACGTCGTCGACCTTGCGTTCAGATCAAATGCGGACAACGCTTCCCTTCTCCTTTCGGCAGAAGGACAAACCAACAAAACCGCTGAAAATGAAACAGATCGAGGGCTCGGCAGCTTTATGTCGTTCACTTCGAACAACTTAAGCGAAGAGGCGATCGTTAAGATAATGAATGCGATACGCGTGACGTTCGTTGACTCGCGCGGGGAAGTTTTGAGCATGGCAAAGCTCAACGTATCAAACTACAGCAACGATGACGGAACACTCAGCGCAAAGCTTTACAACTATGATTATACTCCGGCAGGTAATTCGATCGAAATGGGAGAGCGTAACGATGACCTGTCAAAGATCGTCGATCTCCCGAAGAACACGCCCGTGATCGTCAGCGCGATAGTATGGCTCGACGGAGACGCTATAGATAATTCACTCACAGCTATCTCCGGAACTACAGTCGAAGCAAAGCTGAATCTGCAGTTCGCAACAAACACGGAACTGATCCCGGTACAGAATTAAAGGTAAATAAGAAAAAATAATATAAAGTTTTCAGGAGGCAAAAATGAAAACCAACATCAAGAACAACCAGGAAGTGAGGTTTACCAAGAAGAAGCTGTTGTCTGCGGCAATATCGCTGCTTATCGCAACAGTTCTCATCATTACTTCCACGTTCGCATGGTTGACGCTTTCAACAGCTCCGGAAGTTACAGGCATCGCAACGAGCGTCGGCGCAAACGGAAGCCTTGAGATCGCGCTTCTCAACGCGCAGACAAGAGCGGATCTTACAACTATCCAGACAAGGATCGGCTCGTCCTCTTCCGTTTCGGGAGTTGTTGCGAGCAACCTCACATGGGGTAATATCGTAGACCTCTCCGATACGTCATACGGCCTCGGCGAGATCCAGCTTATGCCCTCTCAGCTCGTAGTACAAGGTATTGCTGCAGACGGCAACGGGTACAACATAAATCCGAACGCTCCGATCACGCTTCCGAACTACGGTACCGACGGACGTATCACCGAGCTTGACGGCAACCCCGTCAGCGCCGTATACAATTCCGGCAAATTCGGTCTTACCGCAAATCAGACTTATGGCGTACGCGCGCTCGGAACTACGACCGGCTCAGCATCAGCGAACAATTTGATAAGCCTTGCTAAAACTTACGTCAGCTCTTACGCCAACAGCGCAAAAACCGTCGCTTTGAGCGCTATCAACAATAACGGAAACGGACTTGTTTCTATACTTATAACACACAATACATCGCCTGATGCGAGATTCACCGATGCTAATGTTACAGTTTTGAAAAACATAATTTCATCGCTTCAGACCTCGTTCAGCAACATTGAGACGTCCCTTCGTTACGGCATGATCGCAAGCGCGGCTGCAAACGGAGCTGAAAACATAACAACGATAGCAAACGAGATACGCGATCCCGACAGAAGCATATCAGATCTTTACACCGCTTACGGTGAATACTGCCATGCGGGAATGAGCGATTGGATCACCGCACTCAATGCAAGCAAGAGCAAGCTCAACGCCGCTTATAACGCTTGCGGAGAGCTTACGGGCAACTCGTATACATGGAATGAGATAAGTCCGATCCTTAACGCCCTTATTAATACGCAGAAAGTTTATATAGGCGATAAGCTGTTTTCACAGGTCAGCGCGGCAGAACTTTTGGCGTCGGATTCATTTACGATGTCCCTTCTTACAGGTTCAGGCGTTTTCTCGGACGTTGCCGACTTCACCGGCGACTACAGCACGTGGCTCAACCTCATGGT
>JAFXNX010000197.1 GCA_017529175.1 Clostridia bacterium | reverse complement strand
CATCGTCGGATACGGCGGCATTGACAAGTATTACGGGTGACACTGCTTTTTATCAAATAACGCAGGAGAGACATAATGTGTACGAGCATCGTTGTTAATAAGAAAAAAACGATAGTCGGGTGGAATCTCGACCTTTTGGATATGGAATACCGCGTTCGCAAGGCGGACGAAGGTGTATATATTGAAATAAACGATAAGACAGAGGGGTGGCTTCCTTTGTTCGGCGCGAACTCAAGAGGCGATTTCGTCGGGATGCCGACGTGCTGGCCGTACGACCCGAAGAGCGATCCGAAGGAGGGTGACCTGAACGTTATAAACCTCGATATCGACTTTTTGCTCGGAAAGAAGACGTTTTCCGAAGTAAAGCGTATCGCGGAAGAAGGGAAGGTCTGCAGCGTCAACGGGGTGACGTTTATGCCGGCGCTCTCGGACGGGTGCGGGAACGTACTTCACATAGTCCCCGGCCAGGGCGTGAAGTATTACGAGAAGCCCGATCATATAGTTTTGACTAATTTTTCTCCCTTTAAGGGGGAGACGGAGAAGCATCCGTGGATGGGGTACGACAGGTATTGCAGCGCGGAGAAATTGCTTGACGCGGCGAGCGACGGCTTTGATGTGGCGGAGTGCTTTGCGCTTTTGCGTGAGGCGTCGCAGGAAGTCTGTCCGACAGTCGTTTCGATGGTCTACGACGTGACGGACAGGACCGTGTACTGGTGTGAGAACAGAAGGTGGTACGCGGTCGAGAGCGTTTCATTCAAGTAAAGCGGGGGCGGACAATGAGCAGTTTACTTCACAGCAATTTCGACTCGGAATACGATATAATGCTTTCCTCGTGGGGAGAGGGAGTACTTGACGAAGAGGGCCTTCTCGATATCATGAAGCCGGAGTCGATCTTCAAAGATTACGGGGAAGATCACAAACGTCCGCCGAAGAGCATCTCTCTTTTTATCGACGATCCGGGCGAGAGCGGCCTCGGCTACAGCTGCACCGGAGTCGATACGGCGTTTCTTGAAAAGCTTGAAAAGCTGAAGGAGCTGATCCTGCCGGATTCCATAAAACATATCGGCGTGACGCCGAAGCTCAATGAAATATTTAAGAAAAACGATACTCTGATCCGCGGGAATTTCGACTCGTATGCGGAAAAATTCGCAAAGGAGAACTCTCTTCGTTTCAGGCCATCCGATTACGTTTTTGCGCGTTACTATTTTGAACCCGCGAGAGAGCAGACGACGATGATCCTGACGTTCAAGCGGAACGGCAAGGTCGAGATAAAGGAGGATATAACCTCTCCCGGCACGTCGTCGAGCAATACGCTCGGCGGGACGTTCATCCATCCTCTCAAAAAGGATTTTTATATGAAGATGAGCGCGCAAGAGATAGCGGGCAAGTTTCGCGGCGCGATACGCGACGCCATAATCAATGAAGGAAAGCTTTCGGAGTTTATCGAAAAAGCAAAGAGCCACGGTTATTTTACGGGAAACAACAAGTGATCCGCGTAAGTACCAAAGGAGAATAATATGAAAAAAACAGAATCGTTCGAGATCGTGAATCTTCACCTTTCCGGTATGCGCGGGGCGTACGAGTATGAGATATTACCGAAGGACGGGGAGGCGGAGGTCTCTTATTACGGGATCAGATATTCGGAAGGCAAAGAGGATCGCGTCCTCGAGAGCCGCGCGCTCTGTCCGGCGGAGAAGATGATCGGGATCTTAAACGACTGCCGTATAATGTCGTGGGGCGGTTTTCACGGAAAGCACCCGAAAGGCGTTCTTGACGGCATTATGTTCACTTTCGAAGCGACGGTGAACGGTGGCGAGAGGATCCACGCTGACGGCTCGCAGAATTTCCCGAAGCATTACAGGGATTTTACTGATGCTCTTTACGCGATCCTTAACAACGCTGAAGAAAGATGAGTACGGTATCATGACGGATTATCAGGATATAAACGCTGAAACCATCGACAGATGGGTCGATGAAGGATGGGCGTGGGGAATTCCGGTCAGCCGCGAGGAATACGAGAAGGCAAAGCGGGGCGAGTGGGACATGCTCTTGACGCCGACAAAACCGGTACCTCACGAGTGGTTCGGAGAAATACGCGGAAAGCGCGTACTCGGACTTGCGAGCGGAGGCGCCCAGCAGATGCCGATCTTCGCATCTCTCGGCGCGGATTGCACAGTCTTCGATTATTCGGTAAAACAGCTCGAGAGCGAGGCGGCGTTCGCTGAAAGGGAAGGCTATTCCATACGGATAGTCAGAGGCGATATGTCAAAGCCTCTCCCGTTTGACGACGAAGAGTTCGATCTTATCTTTCATCCGGTGTCGAACTGTTATATAAGAGAGGTAAAACCGCTCTGGAAGGAGTGCTTCAGAGTTCTGAAGACCGGCGGAATACTCCTTTCGGGAGTCGACAACGGGATCAACTATATTGTGAGTTCGGATGAAAAGACGGTGGTCAACAGCCTGCCGTTCGATCCGCTGGAAAATGCGGAACAAAGACGTCAGCTTGAGGAAGACGACGCGGGTATGCAGTTCTCGCATTCTCTTGAAGAACAGATAAACGGACAGCTTGAGGCGGGGTTCAGGATAACTTCTCTGTACGACGATACGAACGGAGAAGGACGGCTTCACGAGATGAACATACCGACTTTTCTTGCTATCCGTTCGATAAAGGAAAAATAAGTCGCGGAGGTCGCAATGGTAGATTATTTTACATATTACGCCGAATCGAATATCGTCTGCTTCATTATTTTCGGGATCATGCTCGTTCACGATTTTATCGGGGTCGACAGGCAGGAAAAACAGATAAAGTATGACCGTGCGCTTGTCGCTTTTATGCTCTATTTCGTGTCCGATACGCTGTGGGCGGGAGTGATCGCAGGAGTTATCCCGAAGAACCTTTTCAGTGTTGTCACTCTCAATTTTGCGAACTACGTGTTGATGGCGGCAATAACTTATACGTGGCTGCGCTTCGTTATGGCGGTCGAACAGGTGCCGCGGCGCGAGCGGCGCATCAACAGATTTGCGGTCGCCTTTCCGTTTATCGTGGCGACGGCGGTGCTGATCTCGCTGTTCTTTATAGACCGCGGTATTCTTTTGAACGAAAACCTCGACCCCACGCCGACGTATATGGTATTCCTTGTCGTAGTACCGATCATTTATATCATCGCCGTTATAGTATATTCCGTCAAAAAAACGCTGTCGGAAGCTGATCCTATCGAAAAGAGAAAACACTTATACGTAGGGCTTTTCCCGCTCAGGGTCGTCGTCGGAGGTCTTGCTCAGACGATCTTCGCATCCGAGATACCGATATTCTGTTTTTCCTCCGCGCTTCTTATGCTGATATTCTATATCAAGTCGATGGAAACGCAGATCTCGACCGACCCGCTGACACAGCTCAACAACAGGAGCCAGCTCCAGCGCTACCTTAACCAGGGAGAAAGTCCGGAATATCACGGAAGAGCGACGTGCGTTGTCATGATCGACGCAAACGGCTTCAAGAAGATAAACGATACCTACGGTCATTCCGAAGGGGACCGGGCGCTTGTCATAATTGCGCAGTCTTTGAAAAAAGCGCTCGCCGACAGCGGCATACCCTTCTTCCTCGCAAGATACGGAGGGGATGAATTTATGATAATCGCCCATCCGTCGGAAGACGACGATATAGACGCGCTTGCGGAGAATATAAAGAAAGAGATACGCGAGGACTGCGAAAGAAACGGTGCGCCGTACGTCCTCTCCGTCGGCGTCGGATACGATATGTATCTCGGCGAGGACGACACGTTCCAGAAGTGTATACAGAGGGCTGACAGAAAGCTGTACCTCGACAAAGAGGCGTGCAAAAAGAACGGTATGAATACGGTTTACCGTTGAAGATATATTTAATTAAAGAAAGAGAGTTTTTATGATCTCATTTGAAAGTGATTATGTGGCGGGAGCGCACCCCGAGATTTTGCGCCGACTTTCGGAAACGAACTTTGAGCACCTTCCCGGTTACGGAAGAGACAGATACTGCGAGAGCGCGAAAGCGAAGATACGCGAGGCGACGGGAAGGAACGTCGACGTGGAATTTCTCGTCGGCGGAACGCAGACGAACTCCGTGATAATTTCAACTATGCTTGAGGACTACGAGGGCGTTATCGCCGCGAAGAGCGGACACATAAACGTCCACGAGGCGGGAGCTGTCGAGTATACCGGACACAAGGTGATGGAACTGCCGCAGAAGAACGGCAAGATCGACGCCTCGGAGCTTGACACGTATATTTCGGACTTCTATGCGGAGCCGAGCTACGAGCATATGGTTTTTCCCGGGATGGTATATATTTCGCATCCTACGGAATACGGAACGCTCTATTCAAAGTCGGAGCTTGAGGCGATATCGAAGGTCTGCCGCGGGTACGACATACCGCTGTTCCTCGACGGGGCGCGTCTCGGATACGCGCTGATGAGCTATGATACAGACGTTTCGCTTTCCGATATTGCAGATCTTTGCGACGTCTTTTATATCGGCGGCACGAAGGTCGGCGCGCTTTGCGGAGAAGCTGTCGTATTCACGAAGGGGAACAAACCACGCCGTTTTATGACGATGGTGAAACAGCACGGGGCGATGCTGGCAAAGGGAAGACTTCTCGGCGTTCAGTTCGATACTCTCTTCACGGACGGTCTTTACTTTGAGATAAGCCGTCACGCGATAGATATGGCGCATCGTATAAAAGAGATATTCTCGTCGAGAGGGTACGAGTTCTTTATTGATTCTCCGACGAATCAGCAGTTCGTTATCCTCGATAACGCAGTGATGGACAAGGTCCGTGAAGCGGTAGCGTTCGAGGTCTGGGAGAAGTATGACGCGTCGCGCACCGTCGTAAGGTTTGCGTCGAGCTGGTCGACGACGGAGGATGACCTTACAGCTCTTGAAGCGGCGCTCGACAGATAAGCAATCATTATTCAAGGAGATAAATAAAATGGAAAGAACGGCAAAATTTTTAAAAGAAGCGGGTACTTATTATCTTGCGACACTCGACGGCGACCGTCCGAGAGTCAGACCTTTCGGAACGGCTCACATTTACAACGGCAAGCTTTATATCCAGACGGGACTTTCAAAGAACGTTTCAAAGCAGTTGAAGGAAAACCCGAACGCCGAGATCTGCGCCTTCAAGGACGGAGTCTGGGTAAGAGTTGAGGGGAAGCTTATCGAAGACGATTCGCGCGAGGCGAGGGTGTCGATGCTCGAGGCGTATCCGGAGTTGAGATCGATGTACGATCCGGACGACGGGAATACCGCGGTCTATTATTTCGAGAACGCGACGGCGACCTTCTATTCGTTCACCGCGGCACCGGAAGTCGAAAAGTTCTGACGTTACGTTAACCTTGCCGCTTGCGGCATAATACGGAGAAAAAATGAACAGAGAAAAAATACTTAAGAGAAACTCAGCGATGGATCTCGTTCGGATCGTCGCCTGCTTCGGCGTCGTATCGGTACATTTTCTGTATAACAACGGATACTACGGCCAGGAGATCGTCGGAAACAAAATGGTGATCATGACGTTCTTCCGTTCGTTCTTTATGTACTGCGTGCCGTTGTTCCTTGTGCTTTCCGGATACCTGATGAGAGAGAAAAAGGTCGAGGGAAAGTATTTCAAAAAGATAGGGAAGACCTATTTCATTTACGTCGCGGCGTCTTTTGCCTGCGTATATTTGTACAGAATCCTGTACACGATCTTTAAGTTCAAGCTCGGGCTTCCAGACGTGGCGATGGAATATCCGCAGTTCGCAAAAGTGATCGTGGGGATACTGAACTTTACGTCGGCAAAGTATTCGTGGTATATTGAAATGTATATCGGACTGTTTTTCCTCATCCCGTTCCTCAATCTTATGTATAACGGGTTGAAAACGAAGCGCAAGAAGCAGCTTCTTATCCTTGTGTTCATAGCGCTTACCGCTCTTCCTTCGATTTTAAACGTATACGATTTTTCAACCGCCGGATGGTGGGCGGACCCGACTCTCGGTGAAAAATATGTTCAGATCATTCCCGCCTGGTGGACGGGGATATACCCTTTGACGTACTATTTTATCGGATGCTATCTGGGCGAATACGGACTTAAAATAAAGAAACGCTACGCCGCGCTTCTTACCGTTCTGTCGTCCCTCATCTACTATATTTATCTTCTCTGGAGAAGTCACGGCGGAACGTTCAAGACCGGAGCGTGGACCGGATGGGGCTCGTTCTTCATAACGATAATAACCCTTTCGCTCTTCGTCTTTCTTATGAATTTGAAGTGTGATAAGCTCCCGTACGCGGTGAAGTGGTCGCTTGCAAAACTGTCGGATCTGTGCCTCGGGATATATCTTGTCTCGTGGATATTCGATAATCTGTTCTATCCCGTGCTTGCAGCGAAGGTGCCCGACGTGCCGTCGAGACTCCCTTACTATTTCATAATAGTTCCGGCGGTATTCGCGTGCTCCGCCGTCGTGTCGTACGTGATACTGAAACTGTACAGACTCTGCTCATACTTATGGGGGCGCTTTTCGTCAGCTGTCAGAAAAGCGTTTTCGCAGAAGAGCGCCGCGGAGGAATAGCATTATGAAACGTGTCAGAATAACTGCGGTGAGAAGGACGGAGTATCCCGATCTTTCGGAAAAGTATGAAAATCCGATAGAGCATAAATGCGATATCTTGCTCGGCGACGTGTTTATATCGGAAAACGGAGAACGCCCCGACGGTCTTTGTCCTTCGGCGTGGGAGAGCATGGAAAAGTTCGTCGCCGCGCTGTCGCGCGGAGAGGGCAACTTCTTCGACGGATGGATGAAGGACCCGCGCAGCGCGATGATATCGTGCAACGACGGCTTCCGTCCGGTGAGCTTTTATATTGAGGCGATCGACGGCTGATCGTGCGGACACAAAATGATTTTTCGAAGTAATAAAAATTCATTTTTTAATTATTTTCTTTTATAAAACACTTGATTTTGCAATATCATTGTGATAAACTGTTATCGTAATTTTTTGAAAAGGCGGTATATATCATGGCTATCCAAAATGAATATCTTCAAAAAGTATACGCTGACGTCGAGCGCAGAAATCCCGGCGAAAGCGAATTTCTGCAGGCGGTAAGAGAAGTATTCGAGTCTCTTTCCGTAGTTGCCGACAGACGTCCCGATCTTATTGAAGCAGGCGTGTTTGACAGAATAGTTGAACCCGAAAGAATGATAACGTTCAGAGTTTCGTGGGTAGACGACGCGGGCAAGGTACAGGTCAACCGCGGTTACAGAGTACAGTTCAACTCCGCTATAGGTCCGTACAAAGGCGGTCTCAGACTTCATCCGTCAGTCACCGCTTCCGTTATAAAGTTCCTCGGCTTCGAGCAGATCTTCAAGAACTCCCTCACCACTCTCCCGATGGGCGGCGGTAAGGGCGGTTCCGATTTCGATCCCAAAGGCAAGAGCGACGGCGAGATCATGCGTTTCTGCCAGAGCTTCATGACGGAGCTTTCGAAGCATATCGGCGCGGACACGGACGTTCCCGCGGGCGATATAGGAGTCGGCGGCCGTGAGATCGGATATATGTTCGGTCAGTACAAGAGACTTCGCAACGAGTTCACCGGCGTTCTCACAGGAAAGAAAGTCGGAGCGGGCGGATCTCTTGCAAGAACGGAAGCTACGGGCTACGGTCTTTGCTACTTCACGAACGAAGTGCTCAAGAGCGCAGGCACGAGCTTTGAAGGAAAGACAGTCGTCATTTCCGGTTCCGGAAACGTTGCGATCTACGCAAATCAGAAGGCGACACAGCTCGGCGCAAAAGTCATCGCCATGAGCGATTCCTCCGGATATATCGTTGATAAAAACGGCATCAATCTCGACGTCATCAAACAGCTCAAGGAAGTCGAGAGAGCAAGGATCTCCGAGTATCCCAAGAGAGTTGCCGGCGCTGAATTTTACGAAGGATGCCGCGGTATCTGGACGGTACCCTGCGACATCGCTCTTCCTTGCGCAACACAGAACGAGCTTGACGGTGAAGGCGCAAAAGCCCTTATCGCAAACGGCGTTAAGTGCGTATGCGAAGGCGCGAATATGCCTTGCACACCGGAAGCTGTAGAAGCGTTCCAGGCGGCAGGTATCCCCTTCGGACCCGCAAAGGCTGCAAACGCGGGCGGTGTTGCAACGAGCGGTCTCGAGATGACTCAGAACTCCATCCGTCTTAACTGGTCGTTCGATGAAGTTGATGAGAAACTCGAGGGCATCATGAAGTCGATCTTCAAGGCGGCAAGCGACGCGGCGAAGGAATACGGATGCGAGGGCAACCTTGTGGCGGGAGCTAACATTGCCGGATTCCTGAAAGTGGCTGAGGCGATGAAATGGCAAGGCATAGCTTATTGAGAGCGTTATAGGACGGTAAAACCGAAAAATGCGGGCTGTTCTAAAATCAGTTTGCAAAAATGATTCTACAAGCAATCGCGGCGATGGTGCATCGACCACCATCGCCGCGCCTTTTTCTTTGCGCGTTCTCGATCCTCGACGTAGCTGGGAACCCCAAAAATCTGACGATTTTTGAGGACCCCTGCCCCCAAAATACGCCTGACGGATCGAGAACGTGCAATTTTCCTCGCCCTATAGCGCTCTCTATTTCGGCTGCGCGCTCATTCGTTTCACTCTTTCGCGCTCCGCCGAAGGTGTGCTAAAGAATAGCGTTATACGACGGCAACACCGAAAAAACAGGCGCATAACTAAATTCATTTGCAATAATCGTTAGAAACCAAAGCGGCGCACATTCAGTACAAGACTGAATGTGCGCCGTGTTTTTT
>JAFXNX010000196.1 GCA_017529175.1 Clostridia bacterium | reverse complement strand
TGCGTCTTCGCCATGCAAACGGGCATCTTGTCGAGGCCCAACGTCTCAATTTCGTCAAGCCCTTTCATCGCGGCGTATTCCGCAACTCTTTTCCCCACCGCTTCCGGTGTGGCGGGAGCTTTCGTTATGAGAAAATTCGCACCTCCTATGTTCCCTATCGGGTTTTCCCACGTTTCCGTCGGGTGAGCCACAGCTTCGCGTAGCGCCTCGACCCCCTCTTTCGTTCCGAGGAAATCTGTAACTGCCGGAATACCGTTTGCAAGAAAGCTCGGAGGGAGCGCGGACGTCGAAGGTGACGAGGTGGCGTCGTAAGGATATGCGTCAAAGGTCACATCGCCGCCGCGCGCGTTCGCATCGTCTATCATTTCAAGCATACGGTCGACTTTACCGTAGTTTTGCGGAAACATCGCTTTAAGATGAGAGACGTTAAGCGGCACCTCCGCCTTTTCCGCGATACGGATCGCTTCGGCGAGAGCGTCGAGGACCGTATCAGCTTCCCCTATTATGTGGGTAGTATACATACCGCCGAACCGCCCGACAACGCTGAGCAGTTCGACGAGTTCCTCTTCCGCTGCGTAACAGCTCGGCGCGTAGACAAGCCCAGTCGACATACCCGGCGCGCCGCTTTGCATACACTCCTCCAGAAGAGATCTCATTTTTTCAAGCTCTTTTGGCGTCGCGGGACGGTCGCTCATACCGAGAACCGAGGCGCGGATCGCTCTGTGGCCGACGAACGACATAAGATTCGTTCCGGTCTTTCTCATTTTCATGTCGTCGCGGTACTCCGCGTACGACGTATAGGTCGGCTCGAGAGCGATACGAAGACGCGTTTCTTCGCTGTCGAAGGGAGCGTCGAGAAGATACGGCGCGCGAGAAAAACTGCACTGCCCAGCGATCTCCGTCGTGCCGCCCTGGAGCAGTTTACTTTTTCTCGACGGCTCGCCGCAGAGCTGCTCGTCGGCGTGGGTATGTACGTCGATAAATCCCGGCGCGACGGCAAGAGAGCTCGCGTCGATGACTTCCTTTGCTGCCGGAAGCGCGCTCTGATCCGGAAATACTATCTTTCCGTCCGCGACGCCGACGTCACGTCTTACGCCCTCTTTTCCCGTACCGTCGTAAACTGTTCCGTTTTTGATAAGTATATCAAGCATTGATCTGTCAGTCCTTTATTTTGATCCAAACTATCATGTCGTCGCCGCCTCGGTTTGCAAACGCAAAGTACGGTATGAATTTCAGTGTCGCCGGATCGTATTCAGCGATATACGGCGCGTAAAGGGACGGCGCGCCTCTCTTGCAAAAGCCCGTCGTCGTCAGCACAGGCAAAGCGAATTCTTCGGAGAATGAAATATCAAACTCACATCCCGCATTCAAACAGAGCTTCTGCAGGTCGTATTCGTTGTCCTTACCCTCGAGGCAATATACGACGGGACCGCGCGCAACGGCGGCTTTTCCGATGTTGCATCGCACGGCGGGGTGCGACCCGACAAGCGTCGGCGTCATATCAAAGTCGATCGTTATCTCGCCGTCATCAGGAACTTCGACGTACGCGTAGCCGCCTTTAAGTTTGTAAGGCGCGTCGAGCGTAAACGAACGGCACCATCCCGGTATTCTGACGGCAACCGTACCGAAGACTCCGGAAACGGAAAGCTTTACCTCTCCGCTCACGGGATAGTCCGTTTTCTGTGTGACGCGCGCGCCGTTGACCTCGGCGCTTGACTGCGCGTACTGATGAACGAACAAAGTATCATTATTATATGTGTAAAAACTGTCGGATATCGACGCAATAAAGCGAAGGATATTAGGAGGACAGCAAGAACAATAGAACACTCCTACTCTCTCCTGCGTCAAAAACTTCGTCGTCGCACCCGGCATATACGCTTTCGTATCAACTTCAAGCGCGTTGCTGTAGAAGAATTTTGTGCCGTCAAGGGAGACGCCGGAGAGCGCGCCGTTATACATAACGCGCTCGACCGCATCAGCGTATTTTGAATCGGGGTCGAGCTTCATCATACGTCTTGCAAAATACGCAAGGGATATTGCCGCGCAGGTCTCGGCGTATGAGGTCTTGTTCGGAAGGTCATATTCGCCGGAAAACGCCTCGCGGCTCCCGCTCGAGCCGATGCCTCCGGTTATATACATCTTCTTCTCTGTTACGTCGCAAAACAGTTTTTCGCATGCGGAGAAGTACTCCGCATCGTCATAATAAGAGGCGGCGTCAGCCATCGCGCTGTAAATATACCCCGCGCGGACGGAGTGACCGATGGCTGAAGTCTGTTCTTTCAGCGGCTTATGAGACTGATCGTACTCAAAATCGTACAAAGGGTTTGCGCATTCCTTCTCGTTGTTGCCGCGAAGATCGAGAAAATGAAGCGCAAGATCGGCGTATTTCCTTTCCCCTGTCGCCTCTGCAAGACGAAAGAGGGCGAGTTCGATCTCG
>JAFXNX010000195.1 GCA_017529175.1 Clostridia bacterium | reverse complement strand
ATCGCAAAAAGGCAATGATGGCGGGCATTTTGCCCGCCATTGATCGTTTGTTTGCGTTATCTGTTTGTATCTGTTATGCTTACGTCGTCTTTTTGGCTTTTCCTTATCATTGCCGCTCTACCAAGTTTGTCTTCGCTCTGAGACGGAAATAATATCCGTCTTTATATACTTTTTAAGTATTCAAGCTCCCCCTCGGAAAGATATCTCCATTCGCCCGAGGGAAGGTTTCCGAGTTCGATCTCGCCTATGCGTATCCTGCAAAGGCTCATAACGGTGAGCGAGCACTTTTCGCACATTTTTCTAATCTGCCTGTTTCTGCCCTCGTGAAGTGTGAACTCGAGTGCGGAGTATTCGCATCCCGAACGGTCTATCTTGCCTCTTGAAATGAGGCGGACTTCTACAGGACGCAGTTTATAGGAGTCTATCGTCATCGGAGCGCGAAGCGCGGCGAGCGCCTCGTCCGTAACGTATCCTTTGATCTTGACGGTATAAACCTTTTTAAGTTCTCCCGACGGATGAGTCATTTTGTTTGTGAGTTCTCCGTCGTCCGTCAGAATGAGCAGTCCTTCCGAAAACATATCGAGTCTGCCGATAGGGTAGACTCTGACGCCAACGTCCCCAACGAGGTCTATGACGTTCTCCCGCCCTTTTTCGTCCTTTGCGGTCGTTACGTAACCGAGCGGTTTATTGAGGACAATATACGTGCGCTCGCGGTCGACGGAGCACTTTACCTTTTTGCCAGAAAGAGTGATAACGTCGTGTTCCGGATCTGCGCGGTCTCCGAGCGAGGCGATTTCTCCGTTTATTCTTACGTTTCCCGCGGCGATCTCGCGTTCAGCGGCGCGGCGGGACATAATTCCGTTGTCAGTAAATATTTTTTGAATCCTGATCTTTTCCATATTAACCGAAAATATTCTTTATTTTATCAAATACAGTTTCCTTCTTCGGAAGATCAACGTCGTATTTTGCGCGAAGTTCGATCTGTCCGAGCACTCTGTCTGCGACCTTTGCAGTTACCGTCGCTATTACGTCTCCGGCTTCGACCGGAAGCGTGGGAAATCTGTCTCCCTCGATAACGAACGATACTTCGTCTGTGCGTAAAACGTTAGCGCAAAGTCCGTCGACGTTCTCGACTTCGATAACGCCGTCACCGAATGCGTGAAAGGTCTTCGTTATCTCGCGGGGACGTATCAGCTCCCGCGATTCAACCTTCTCAAATCCGTAATCGAGCATTGTCTTGTGATCGCGCCAGTCATCGGGCGCGTCAAGCGTCACCGCGATAAGAGTTACGCCGTCTCTCCTTGCGGCTGATACGAGACATCTACCGCTCGACTTGGTAAAGCCGGTCTTGACGCCGATCGCACCGTCGTATGACGCGAGAAGTCTGTTGTGGTTTCTTACCGGACGCTTGTCAGTTCCGTTAAGCGTTACGACGTATTCCTTTGTCGACACAATCTTTTCAAATGACGGGTTGCTTATCGCGTATGACGCGAGGTGCGCAAAGTCGCGGGCGCTCGTATAATGCTCGTCGTCCGGCAACCCGTGAGGATTTGCAAAGTGAGTGTCCGTCATATCGAGAGACTCGCATTTCGCATTCATCAGTTTTGCAAATTCCGCGTCGCTTCCCGCTATGTGAACTGCTAACGACGACGCCGCGTCGTTGGCGGAGCGCAGCATCATAGCGTACAGAAGATCTTTTACAGTCGACGTGTCTCCGGCGCAAGCGTAAAGGGAAGTGCCTTCGATCCCCGAAGATTTGTCGGTGAACGTCACTTTTTCCGTAAGGTCGCATGACTCCAACGCCAGAATACAGGTCATTATCTTCGTCGTGCTCGCCATCGGCAACTTTTTCCGGGCGTTTTTCTCGTACAGTACGAGTCCGTCCGAAGTCATAAGGTACGCAGCTTTCGCAGAAAGCGAGAGTTCGCCTTCGGCGCGTGACGCAAAAGACGGAAGCAATAATATTAAAACGATGAGTGACGCTATGATCTTTTTCACAGAAAAACTCTCCCGAATGTGATATATTAAATAATATTCTTCGCAGAGAGATATATGTGCCGGGGATCAGTCTTCAGATTCGTCCGCTTCTTTCTCGCCTTTATTTTTGTTTTTCTTGAAAACGCTTTTGAGTTTTCCTATT
>JAFXNX010000194.1 GCA_017529175.1 Clostridia bacterium | reverse complement strand
TCGAGCATCATGCCTCAGAAAAAGAACTCCGATATGGCGGAGCTCGTCAGGGGAAAATGCGGCAGGGTCTACGGCGACCTTATGGCGACGCTTACTATGCTCAAAGGACTTCCTCTCGCGTACAACAAGGATATGCAGGAGGACAAGGAAGCGATATTCGACGCGTTCGATACCGTGAAGATGTGCCTCGAAGTCTTCGCGCCGATGGTAGCGACGATGACGGTGCTCGAAGATAATCTGCTCGCCGCGGCAAAGCGCGGATTCATCAACGCGACGGACCTTGCGGATTATCTTACGAAGAAGGGAGTTCCCTTTCGCGCCGCATATAAAACGGTGGGAGAGGTCGTAGCGTACTGTATTGATCACGGCAAGGTGATAGAGGATATGACGCTTCCCGAATTCAAAGAGTTTTCCGAAGTTTTTGACGATGATCTGTATTCCGAGATCGACCTCAAGCGCTGTGTCGCAAAGAGAATATCCGCGGGAGGATGCGGCGCGACGTCTGTCGATACGCAGATCAAATATCTTGAGGAGTTTATCAGTGACTAAAGTATTTATTGACGGAAGCGCCGGCACGACCGGGCTTCGTCTTTATGAGAGACTGTCGGCGCGAAGCGACGTTGAGATAAACGTGCTGACGGGAGAAGACAGAAAAGACCCCGTAGCGCGTCACCATGCGCTGAACTCTTGCGATATAGCGTTCCTCTGCCTTCCGGACGACGCGTCGAGGGAAGCGGTGGCGATGACGGAAAACGAGGACGTCGTGATCATCGACACGTCGACCGCGCACAGAACGGCGAAAGGATGGGCGTACGGTTTTCCGGAGCTCTCGCCGTCCCACCGCGCAAAGCTTGAGGCGTCGCACCGCATCGCGGTCCCCGGATGCCACGCGAGCGGTTTCATATCCCTTGTTTACCCGCTCGTCGCAAACGGTATCATATCGAAAAGCACGCCGCTATCCTGCTTCTCAGTCACCGGATACAGCGGCGGCGGCAAAAAGATGATAGCGGAGTACGAGTCGGAAGAGCGCGACGCGCTCCTTTCCGCGCCGAGACAGTACGGAATAGCCCAGCATCACAAACACCTTCCCGAAATGAAGGCGGTATGCGGTCTTGACGCGCAACCTGTGTTCTGTCCGGTCGTCGCGGATTTTTACAGCGGTATGGAAGTCACGGTCCCGTTGTTTGCGCGCGATCTTGCGAACGGATACGGCGCAAAAGATATAAAAGAAATTTATAAAAGTATTTACAACACACCGCTCGTGAAGTATAATGAGTGTTCGGATGAGGCGGGATTTATGTCCGCCGCCGCTCTGTCCGGCAAGGACACGATGGAAATATCGGTCGCAGGCTGTGATGAGCGCATCCTTTTGATATCCCGTTTCGACAATCTCGGAAAGGGCGCGTCTGGCGCGGCGATACAGTGCCTTAACGTCAAGCTCGGACTTCCCGACGACTTTTCGCTCGAGCTTTGATCCCGGAGGATGATTATGAAGATCGTATCAGGCGGCATTTGCGCCGCAAAGGGTTTTACCGCGGCGGGAATACACTGCGGGATAAGGAAGAATAAAGACAAAAGAGATCTGTCGCTTATCGTAAGCGAGACGCCTGCGACCGCGGCGGCGGTATACACGACGAACCTCGTCAAAGGCGCGCCGCTCAAGGTCACGAAAGAGAACATTTCAAACGGCACGGCGCAGGCGGTGATATGCAACAGCGGAAACGCCAACACCTGCAACGCGAACGGCATTGAGATCGCAAAGGGAATGTGCGCGCTCGTTGAAGGCGCGACGGGCATTGCCGCGTCGGACGTCGTTGTCGCCTCGACCGGCGTCATCGGACAGGTGCTTGATATAACCCCCGTTGCAAACTCGATAGACGCGCTCGTCTCGTCTTTGTCAAAGGACGGAAGCGACGCGGCGGCGGAAGGGATCATGACGACTGACACCGCGAAAAAAGAGGTCGCGATAGAGTTTGAGGTCGGCGGCAAGGTCTGCACGATCGGCGGTATCGCGAAGGGCTCGGGTATGATCCATCCGAACATGGCGACGATGCTCGTCTTTATTACGACGGACGTCGCGATCTCTCACGAAATGCTGCAGAAGGCGCTTTCTACCGACATTGAAAACACGTTCAATATGATAAGCATCGACGGCGACACATCGACGAACGACATGGTCTGCGTCCTTGCAAACGGTATGGCGCACAACGCCGAGATCACGTCGGAGGGCAAAGACTTTGAGGCGTTTATGGCGGCGCTCAATACCGTAAACGTTTACCTTTGTCAGAAGATCGCGGGCGACGGAGAGGGCGCGACGAAGCGTCTCGAGTGCCGCGTTACGGGAGCCGCGTCGAAGGACGTTGCGAAGACGGTCGCGAAGAGCGTTATATGCTCGTCACTCACGAAAGCCGCGATGTTCGGCGCCGACGCCAACTGGGGGCGCGTGCTTTGCGCCATCGGTTACAGCGGAGCGTCTGTCGACGTAGAAAAGATCGACGTATCGTTCGTTTCTCCCGTGGGAGAGATCGAGGTGTGTCATAACGGCACGGGCGTCGATTTCTCTGAGAAGCGCGCAAAAGAGATCCTTCTTGAAAATGAGATCACGATAGCGGTCGGTCTCAACTCCGGCAGCGAGTGCGCGACGGCGTGGGGATGCGATCTTACTTACGACTACGTAAGGATCAACGGAGATTACAGAACTTAAAATACAGAGTTTTAAGAGGGTAAAATGATAGGCGAACTTTCCAACGCGGAACGCGCAGAGGTGCTGACTCAGGCGCTTCCGAACATAAAAAAATACGTCGGTAAGACGGTAGTCGTCAAATACGGCGGCAACGCCATGCAGAGCGATGAGATGCGCGAGCAGGTCATGGAGGACATAGTTCTTCTCTGGCTCATCGGCGTAAAAGTCGTTCTCGTTCACGGAGGAGGTCCCGAGATCACCGATATGATGGAGCGGCTCGGCAAAAAGTCCGAGTTCGTCGACGGACTTCGCGTGACAGACAAGGAGACGGTCGACATCGTTCAGATGGTGCTCGCGGGAAAGGTCAACAAGAGTCTCGTCACTCTTCTCGAAGCGAAGGGCGGACGCGCGATCGGCGTTTCCGGCATCGACGGAAGACTTATCCAGGCGACGTTCAAGGACGAGGCGCTCGGCTACGTCGGAAAGATAACGAAGATACATATCGAAGTCGTGACCGACCTTCTCGAAAAAGGATATATCCCCGTAGTCTCTACCGTCGCGTGCGACAAAGAGGGCAATACTTTCAACGTCAACGGCGACACCGCGGCGGCTTATATCGCGGGAGCTCTCGGGGCGAAGAGGATGATCCTTATGACAGACATCGCGGGAGTGCTTCGCGACAAGGACGATCCCTCGTCTCTGATACCCGAGATGACCGTGCAAGACGCGGCTCACCTCAAAGAGGAGGGCGTGATCTCGGGAGGCATGATACCAAAGGTAGAGTGCTGTGTAAAGGCGATAAACGAGGGCGTCAAAAACGCTGTCATCATGGACGGACGTATACCTCATTCGATACTTATGGAGCTGCTCACCGACGAAGGCGCCGGAACTCTGATAACCGGAGACTGATATGGATACGAAGGCAAAAACAAAAGAATACGTTGCGAACACTTACGGCAGGTTCGACGTCGAAGCAGTCCGCGGCGCGGGCTCCCTAATCTACGATGAAGAGGGGCGCGAGTATATAGACCTCGGAAGCGGTATCGCGGTCAACACGTTCGGCGTCGCAGATTCCGAATGGGTAGAGGCGGTGACCCGCCAGGCGATGAAGATACAGCACGCATCGAACCTTTATTACACGAAGCCGGGAGCCGATCTTGCCGAGGCGCTCTCTCTTCGGACCGGAATGAAGAAAGTCTTTTTCTCGAACTCGGGGGCGGAAGCGAACGAATGCGCGATCAAAGTCGCAAGAAAATGGGCCGCCGACAACAAAGGCGCGGAATATTTCACGATAATAACTCTCGAAAACAGCTTCCACGGCAGGACGATAACGACTCTCGCGGCGACGGGGCAGGACGTATTTCACAAGGATTTCACTCCTCTTACCGACGGATTCGTCACGGCGAAGGCGAACGATATCGAAAGCGTGAAGCAGGCGATAGCAAATAACAAAGTCGCCGCCGTTATGATGGAGGCGATCCAGGGCGAGGGTGGCGTTGTGCCGCTCGAGAAAGATTTTGTCGAAGCAGTCTGCGCTCTTGCAAGCGAGCATGACTTCCTCGTGATCTTCGACGAGGTTCAGACGGGCAACGGCAGAAGCGGCGCGCTATACGCGTATATGAATTTCGGCGTGACGCCCGATATAGTATCGACCGCGAAAGGACTTGCCGGCGGACTTCCGCTCGGCGCGACGCTTCTCGGAGAACGCGTAAAGGACACGCTGACGCCCGGACTTCACGGCTCTACCTTCGGCGCAAACCCGGTATGTTCCGCCGCGGCGCTGTCGGTGCTGTCAAGGATCGACGACGCGCTTCTTGGGGAAGTGCGTGAAAAGTCACAATACATATTCGACACGCTTTCGGGTAAGCCCGGTATCGAGGGCGTGACCGGAATGGGTCTTATGATCGGTATCAAGACTTCAAAAGACGCATCGGAGGTCGTCGCGAAGTGTCAGGAAAACGGAGTCCTCGTCCTCAAGGCGAAGGACAAAGTCCGTCTTCTCCCCGCGCTCAACATCCCCTTCGATCTCTTGAAACAGGCGATAGATATAATAATAAAAGCCGCGGAATGAATAGACGAGGGGAAACTCTTTGCAAAGAGTTTCCCCTCGACCCTTTCAGAAAACCATGCGGCGGGTACAAATTTAATATGACGTTACAGCAAACATATCCGCGGACTTGTCCGCGGATCAATGCAAAAGCTTTTGAAGGAGCCAAGAGGGAACTTTTCGAGAAAGAAAAGTTCCCTCTTGTAATTATCATTTTTTCTTTTTTCTTTGTGAAGTTCTGTAGTCGAAGATCGCGGGGACGTCGCATTCGTTTCTGTCGAAAGGACGTCCGTCGCGTTTCGCTTTCGCTTCTTGAAGGTCGAGATAGATGTTCGTGATGATGTTCTCGCCCTCGCGGATGTCGGCGACTACCAGCCCGCCGTTTTCAGACAAAACGCGTTCGGCAAAGTCGAGGTTGCCGAGCTTCATGTTGGCGATTATCATATAAAGACGGATCCTGCCGATGCCGAGAAGTTCTTTGTCGAGTTTTTCGGAAAGCGAGATGACTTCCTCATACATCTCCGCGGCGCAGAGCATCGACATCGCCTCTTTCGCAAGGGATTCGTCGAAAGGCGCCATTTCGGACGCCTCCATCGCCTTTTCCGCGGCGGGCTTTAAGTTTCCGCACTGCTTTGCGACTATCGAAAGACAGTACATCGCCCACGCGGATTTTTTGAGGGAGAACGACTTTTCAAGATAATTGTACGCCTTGAGGAGCGTGCCGTATGACGTACAGTACGCGGCGCCGAGCTGCAAATACGTGTACCAGTTTTCGGCGTCCTTTTCGGTGATCGCCTTCTCCATCATTGCAAGGTATTCCTTTTGGAGCATCCACGACGGCGGTACGTCGTCCGGATCGTGTTTGCCGAGAGTTCCCTCGTTCATAAGGGAGAGCCACTGCTCCTGCTCGGCTTTGGGAGAGCCGAAATCGAGATGCGGAGCTATGGAACGAAGTCCCGCGCGCTCACGTCTTATGTTTTCGAGCGCGCACCATCCGGAGCCCTCGAAGAGAAGACGGTCGGCTTTAGTCTTTGCCATCGGACGCGTCTCGTCGAGCATCTCTTCGAGACGCTCTTCCGTTATAAGCTTGTCAAGACGGGCGGCGACGTCAGCTTTTGCCGCCTGCCAGTCGTCGCCGTGTACGACCGATGGGTCTGCGCTCATCGCGCCGTACGCCTCGAGCCATTCCCACGTCGTGTTCGGAGGCATCGGGATGCATTCGTACTGAGTGGAGGCAAGTCCCGCCTGTATTTCCGTATATCTCTCTTCCGAGCCGTCGACTGTCAGGTATTCCTGCCATCTGTCTCCGCCGGGGCCCTGACCCCACGCGAAGAGCTTTCTGCCGCGAAGCAGATGAGTCGACGTTTCGATAAGGCCGTAGCCGTCCGCGCCGAGCTGCGCCTCAAATTTTCTCGCCATTTCCGGGACCTTGTAGAAGTGGTCCATCGCGTTCGGTATCTCGCAGGGCCTCGTTCCGTCAAATCCGTCGTGAACGGGAATATTCACAAGGGAGATGTTGTTCTCCTGAACGTACGACGCGTCGGCGTTTACTATGACGCGGCATCCGGGCGTTTCGGGGACTGCGATATTGCTCCACCAGTACATCGGAACGACCTCGGGCAGCGGATTTATTATTCTCATTCTTGCGTACATAAAGTGAGAGCCGTCGGGAATGAAGAAGTCCATCTGTTTGACGACTCCGCGTATCCTCTCATATTCGTACATACGAAGGACCGGAGTGCCGTCGTCAAGTTTCCCCTCGGCGGTGAAAAGGGTCTCGCAGGTGTGGACGTTGTGACCGAAGATACCGCAGTTCCATTCGACCCCGCCGGAGGTCCATGTGTTCCTTATCGCAAGGTTGCACGGACGGATGACCGGATTGACGGAGAGTAGTTCGCGCGAGGTGTCCTTGTCGAAAAGGGACATGAGCTTTCCGCCCCAGTCGGGAAGAAACGTCGCCCTCAGGTGTTCGTTTTCGAGGACGACGGCGTTTACGTCCGCGTCATACAGTTCTCTTGTATACATATCCTGCATACGGTACGGATAAGGGCTCGGCACGTGACCGTAACCGATGAAAAGCCCGTCCTCCTCGGGGAGGTTGGTGTCGGCGCTTCTGTGCCAGTAACACAGAACTCCGAGAGCGGGCAGAGAAGACTCGCCTCTCATATCCGCGCACGGTATATTCAATACTGTTTTTTTGAGTGTTGACATTGTCGTGTCTCCCGTATAATAAACGCAGAATTTTGCGCGTTCTTTTTCTCTGTTCAGTTTATCATAAAGAGTGTGCGGTGTCAACACATATCCGCCGCCGCCCATTTAATTAATCATTTAGTGTAGGTTTGTCAATGATGTGTTACAAAAAAGGAAATCAGAATAATTCGCCGTTAGACAAGAAAGCGTTGATGTAGAAACGAGGTGAATGCCAATTAAGAGGACGCATGGGGAAGTTATTGTAATTTCTGCTGTGAACAGC
>JAFXNX010000193.1 GCA_017529175.1 Clostridia bacterium | reverse complement strand
CTTGTCTCTTGGGGGGGTTCGGGGGTGGACCCCCCATAACTCAGTTCGCTTTCTTGCGTCTTGCCTCGTCCTTGAGACGCAGCTCGGTGTCGAGAATGCGCTTGCGAAGTCTCAGATAGTGAGGCGTCACTTCCATAAGCTCGTCCTCGGCGATGAACTCTATCGCCTGCTCAAGGCTGAATACCTTGTGCGGAACGAGGCGGAGCGCCTCGTCAGCGCCGGCGGACCTGATCGAGGTCAGATGCTTCTTCTTGCAAACGTTGAGCGCGATGTCGCCGATCTTCGGGTTTTCGCCGACGATCATTCCCTCGTAGACCTCCGTCTGTACGCCGATGAACATCACTCCGCGATCCTGCGCGTTGAAAAGTCCGTAGGATGTGGACTCTCCCGCCTCGGACGCGACAAGAGAACCGGTATAACGAAGAGTAATGTCGCCCTTGTACGGCTGATATCCGTCAAAGACAGAGTTGATTATGCCCTCGCCGCGGGTGTCGGTCAGAAATTCGCTTCTGTAGCCGAAAAGACAACGCGCAGGGATCGAATACTCTATCTTCATTCTCGAACCGGACGGCGTCATCTCGAGAAGGTCGCCCTTCCTTGCGGAGAGCTTCTGAATGACGGTGCCCTGGAACTCTTCGGGAACGTCTATGTAAACGCGCTCCATAGGCTCGCATTTTCTGCCGTCGATCGTCTTGTAGAGAACGTGGGGCGTCGAACAACAAAGCTCGTAACCCTCGCGCCTCATCGTCTCGATGAGGATAGAGAGGTGCATCTCGCCTCGTCCTGAGACCTTGAAGCAGTCGGTCGTCTCGCCGTCTTCGACTCTGAGCGATACGTCGCGAAGAGTTTCTTTGTAAAGACGCTCTCTTATCTGACGGGAGGTGACGTATTTGCCGTCTCTTCCCGCGAGAGGGGAATCGTTGACGGAGAAGGTCATCTCCATCGTCGGCTCGCTCACCTTGACGAACTCGAGCGCCTCGGGTACGTCGGGCGCGGTTATCGTGTCGCCGATCGTTATGTCGGCGGCTCCCGAGAAGCAGACGATGTCGCCTACCGTCGCGCTCTCGACGTTGTTCTTGCCGAGACCGTTGAACTGGTAAAGGGAAACGATCTTCGTCTTTTTAGATACGGACGGATCGTGATAGTTTACGATCGACGCTTCCATGCCGACCTTGACCGTACCGCGCTCTATCCTGCCGATACCGATCCTTCCGACGTAGTCGTTGTAGTCGATCGAGGAAACGAGAAGCTGGAGCGGCTCGTCCGGCTCGCCCTCGGGGCAGGGTATATATTCAAGGATAGTGTCGAAAAGGGGAGTCAGATTTTTGCCGGGCTCGTCCGGGGAGACCGACGCCGTGCCGGCTCTGCCGGAGCAGAAGAGCATTGGCGAGTCGAGCTGATCGTCCGTCGCGTCGAGGTCGATCAGAAGCTCGAGGACTTCGTCGATAACTTCGTGGATCCTCGCGTCCGGTCGGTCGATCTTGTTTACGACGACGATGACGCGGTGACCCATCTCCATCGCCTTGCCGAGAACGAATCTCGTCTGGGGCATGGGACCTTCCGCCGCGTCAACGAGCAGGATAACGCCGTTTACCATCTTGAGTATACGCTCGACCTCGCCTCCGAAATCCGCGTGTCCGGGCGTGTCGACGATATTGATCTTAACGCCGTTGTACTCGACGGACGTGTTTTTCGCAAGTATCGTTATTCCGCGCTCGCGCTCCAAGTCTCCGGAGTCCATAACTCTCTCTGTTATCGCCTGGTTCTCATGGTATTCTCCGCACTGCTTGAGCATCTCGTCGACGAGGGTCGTCTTGCCGTGGTCGACGTGCGCGATTATCGCTACGTTTCTTAAATCCGTTCTTACCAAAACCGTATCTCCCGTATCTTTCATAAATTCAACTTAATAAGTATATCACAGTATCATATAAAAATAAATAGCCGGAAAATAAAAAATCTGCAAAATTCGGAAAAAATCTTATACTTTTCGCCCAAATCCGGTCAATACGAAGAGAATTGTAAAATTTTAAAAATATCATTGACCAAAACGCGATTTGATTTTATAATTTAATTATAATAATTAATGCGAGGTCGGTATGAAAAAGTTTTTATTGAAGTTTATGTGCGCTGTGATCGCGCTGACGTTCATCGTCACCGCGGCGCCGCTTACGCTTGCGGCGTCAGCCGAGGACTCACTCTTTTACATTCTGCCTGACGACAACGCGGGACTTTCCTTCGCAGTCGGCTCTTATGAAAAATCGAGCAGCGTATCATATATGTTTTTACCTAACACCGTTGACGCGACGAACGTCTACGTCAGATGCAAGAGAACTCCGTCATCCGTGTCGGGCAGCGGCGTCGTTTCTTATTCTTCGAGCGGCAAATACGTAATTGTCGATACGACTGCGGGAAACGTCAGCATCAGCGGAAAGAGCCTTGTCTTTATGCAGTCGTCGCTTCCCGGTATGAGCATCGTTCTGAACGAGGGCGAGTCGATCGATACGATCAATAACGACAAGAACGCAAGGATCGGCGCGAGCGCTTCGATCTCTGGCGCCGAAAACCCGGATCATAACCTTGCTCCGTTGGCGATCGAGATGAAGACGAGAGGTAATACGACCTTCTGGCCGGACAAGAAGCCCTATCAGATCAAATTCGACAAAAAGCAGGACCTTTTCGGGATGGGCAAGGCGAAGAAGTGGATACTTCTTGCAAACTATTACGACGGAACGTCGATCAGAACAAAGGTGTTCTTTGATCTCGCGGAAGAGATAGGTATGACCGATACGCCGAAGTCCGTATTTATCGATCTGTATATCGACGGCAATTACAGGGGCGTTTACGAGCTTACCGAGAAGATCGAAGTCGGAACGACAAGAGTAGATCTCAAGGACGAGTACGGCGTTATTCTCGAAATGGAGTCCAATCAGAGGACCGACCCGCAGAACGATATCTATTTCAGAACGCGTCTTACGTCAAAGGATATTCTATACAAGGATTATGTCTACGATTTTGAGGATACCTCGAGCGCAGAGCGTATTGCGAAGATATCCGAGATACGCGCCTTTGTTGAGAATTACATCAATACATTCGAGTCGGAAATGTTCGCGCAGGACCCCGACTGGGATACGATCTCGTCGATGATCGACGTCGACTCTTTCATACTCTACTACTTCCTCAACGAATACGGCGAGCAGGTAGACTGTACTCTCGCGAGCACCTATTTCTATATCGACGGTGCGGACGACGTGCTTCACTGCGGTCCGGTGTGGGACTTCGACCGCGTCTGCGGCTTCAACGATCCCGTGCCGAAGAATACCGACTATATCAAGAATATAACCGACAATACGGACAAATACCGCGTCGAGTGGTTTAAGGAGCTGTTCAGAAACCCAGAATTCGTAAAGCGGGCGAACGAGCTGTATACAGAGAGGATCAAGGCGGCGTTCGACACCGCGAAGGTCAACGCGATGATCGACAGCTATCAGGAGATGCTCATGCCGTCTCTCCTTATGAACCATAAAAAATGGGTCGTTTTCTATGACAGGACCGCCACCGCAGACGAGTTTATATCGACCGGTACCATCGATGAGATCGCTTACATCACGAATAACGTAAAGAGCATTCTCTCCGATAAGAAAGCGTATATGGATATGGCGTACAGCAAGTATCTGCCCACGCTTTCGTATACCACGTATTCAATAGCGGGCGTCGAAGGGAAGGCGTACACCGGCGGATGCGCGACGTACAAGTCCGTAAACGCAGGACTTGCAATTGAACTTATCGACTCACCGATCGACGGCTCGATCACCTATTCGCTAAACTGCGACGGCGAGGTGACCGGGACGTACCGCGACGGAGAACTTGCAAAGTCCGCGTCGGGCTTCAAGTATTTCACGGGAGTTTACATAAACCTCGAGGGGAATATAACGAATTACTGTACGATCCAGTACAGAGTATGTATTGGCGGCACATGGTACGCGTGGACTAACGCCGGAAGACTTGCGGGAAGGACTTCGTCGTCAAACGGCACGTACTGCGTTGAAAGGATCCAGATACGTCTGCTTTTGAGGCGAAACGTCACACTCACAAACGTTCACTTTGTGGCTGACGGAGTGGAGACGGTAACGCAGTCGACCGTGGCGGGCAACTCTTTTACGACCGATTACGAGCCGCAAAGGGAAAAGTACACGTTCACGGGCTGGTATAAGGACGAGGACAGAACTATCCCGGCGGAATTCCCGTTTACCGCGATAGGTTCTAACTACACTTTCTACGCGGGAATGGTGAAGGACCCTGTCCTCCTCGGAGACGCTGACGCGGACGGCGTCGTGACTCTGAAGGATATCAGCCATCTCAAAGCGTATATCGCGGGCATCATCACGGTAATCGACGACGTTGATACTATCGACATTGAGTGCGACGGAGTTGTCAATCTCAAAGATTTGTCGGCGCTCAAGATCCTGATTGCGGGATAATAAAACACATAATAAAGCCCCGGTTGTGCTGACACAGCCGGGGCTTATGAATTTGTCAATAGTATGACCGAAAAGTTTTCAAATGTCCCAAAACTTTTTGAGGTGATGCTCAAGAGAGGCGGCGTTGCCGACGTAGTGGAAGTTCTTCCAGTGAGCGGGGAGCAGTTTGATTATATTCGGGTCGCGGTATCTCTCGT
>JAFXNX010000192.1 GCA_017529175.1 Clostridia bacterium | reverse complement strand
TCGCGCACTGCCTCTCGCACGCGCGGCAGGCGATACATCTCGACTCGTTCCTGACGACCTCAAATTCCGGATATATGAAATCAATTCCCATCAGATTGCCTCCTTATCTACGGTAACTATTACCGCTTCTCCTCCGCGCGGCGCGTAAATGTTTTCCGCTTTTTCGTCCATAGCGCGGATAGCCGCTTCCTCGCTCGCGATATATACTCTGTCGTCATGCTCGCCGACGACCATAGAGCGAAGCTTCAGTCTGTCGTTGAGCGCCATGAGTCCGCCTTCAAATCCGAGAACTATTGAAAACGGTCCCGTAATGAGCAGACTCGGGAATACGGTGCGAAGGTATTTAAGTTTTTCGCGCTCCGCCTCGTCATCCATTCCCTCAATAGTGCTCCAGAACGGAGCCGCGATAACGTTAGACGCTTCTTTGAGAGTCAGCCCTTTGACCCTCACAAGGTAGTCGAGAATGTACGTTATGACTTCGGTATCCGTTTGGAGCGTGCACTTGTAACCGAACATTTCGATGTATCTTCTGTTCGCGTCGTAAGACGATATCTCGCCGTTATGTACAACGGAAAAATCGAGAAGCGAGAACGGATGCGCGCCTCCCCACCAACCGGGTGTGTTCGTCGGATATCTGCCGTGAGCCGTCCACGAATAACCCTCGTATTCATCGAGGCGGTAGAATCTTGCGACGTCCTCGGGGAATCCCACAGCTTTGAACGTACCCGTGTTCTTTCCGCTCGAGGCGACGTAAGCGCCGTCCATTCTGCTGTTTATATCCACGACAGTGCGCGCGACGAACTCCTTTTCGTCGAGCTGAAGATCGCGAAGAGACGACTTTAACGGATCGACGAAATATCTCCAGATTATCGGCTCGTCCGTGATCTCGGGGATCTTTCTTGTCGGTACGATCTCGCTTTTTACGATCTCGTAGTTTTCTTTAAGGTACGCCTCGCACTCTTTTCGGGTCGCGCGCGAATCAAAAAACATATGGAAAGCATAAAAATCTTTGTATTCGGGATAAATGCCGTAACCCGCAAAACCGCCGCCGAGACCGTTCGATCTGTCGTGCATCGGAAGCATAGCGCTCGATATTGTGCTTCCGGGGATCTTTTTCCCTTCCTTTGATATAACTGCGGCGATGGCGCATCCGGACGGGATGCGGACTTCTCCTTCTCTTCTCATTTCGTGATAGATCCTTTCATTATTATTAAAAGGAAAAGACGCTCATTCAAGCGCGGTTTTTCCGCGCATAAATGAACGCCTTTGCTCATTATGAAAGGATTATACATCCGAACTTGCAATTTGTCAAGTGTTTTTTATATAAAAGCTGAAATTTTGCAATATTTTTTTTGAAAATTTCAAAAATAGTACTTGACAAACAAAAAACGATGGTGTATAATACCACACGTAAAGGCAAGGGCGTCTTTGAGTTTTATACTCGAAGAGCCCTTTTCACTTTATCAGGATCAAATAAATAATAATTAATTATGAAGGCAAAGGCGTCTTTCGTATTCTTACGGAAGGCGCCTTTCTCTTTAAATCAAGGAGGAAAAATCATGGCAACGGTATCTGATTATTTCGGCAGTATGGTATTTGACGACAGAGTAATGAAGGCAACACTTTCGGCGGACGTTTACAATTCGCTGAAAAAGACTATAGACGAGGGAGCAACTCTTGACCTCAAAGTCGCGAACGCGGTCGCATCCGCTATGAAGGACTGGGCGGTATCAAAGGGAGCAACGCACTTCACTCACTGGTTCCAGCCCCTCACCGGCATAACCGCCGAAAAGCACGACAGCTTCATCTCCCCTTCTCCCGACGGCGGAGTCATCATGGAGTTCTCCGGAAAAGAGCTTATCAAGGGCGAGCCTGACGCGTCGAGTTTCCCGTCCGGAGGTCTTCGCGCTACGTTCGAGGCGAGAGGATACACAGCATGGGACCCCACGTCCTACGCATTCATTAAAGGAAAGACTCTCTGCATCCCGACCGCGTTCTGCTCATACGGCGGTCACGCGCTTGATAAAAAGACTCCTTTACTGCGCTCAATGGAAGCGCTCAACAAGCAGGCGCTGCGTATTCTGAAGCTGTTCGGAAATGACGACGCGAAATGCGTTCGCTCTTCCGTCGGTCCCGAACAGGAATATTTCCTTATCACAAAAGAAATGTACGACGCGCGTCCCGACCTCAAATACTGCGGCAGAACGCTTATCGGCGCAAAGCCTCCGAAGGGTCAGGAAATGGACGACCACTACTTCGGAGTCATCAAGCCGAAAGTCGCGGCGTATATGGAAGAGCTGAACGAAGAGCTCTGGAAACTCGGGATCCTCGCGAAGACGGAACACAACGAAGTCGCTCCCGCTCAGCACGAGCTTGCGCCGATCTACTCGACGACTAACGTCGCAACGGACCACAACCAGCTCACGATGGAAATAATGCAAAAGGTAGCAGCGCGTCACGGACTCGTATGTCTGCTCCACGAAAAACCGTTCGCGGGCGTGAACGGCTCAGGTAAGCACAACAACTGGTCTATCGCCACGGATAAGGGTCAGAACCTGCTCTCTCCCGGCGAAACGCCTTATGAGAACGCGCAGTTCTTACTCTTCCTTTGCGCGGTGATAAAAGCTGTAGACGATTATCAGGATCTGCTGCGTATCTCCGTCGCGACGGCGGGCAACGACCACCGTCTCGGAGCAAACGAGGCGCCGCCGGCTGTAGTTTCGATGTTCCTCGGCGACGAGCTTGACGCGATCCTGAAGGCGATCGAGACCGACACTCCTTACGAGGGAGTAAAGAAAGAACAGATGAAGCTCGGTGTCCACGTTCTTCCGAGATTCAACCGCGATACGACGGACAGAAACAGAACGTCGCCCTTCGCATTCACCGGAAACAAGTTCGAGTTCCGTATGCTCGGTTCCTCGAACAGCATCGCGTGCGCAAACATTATGCTCAACAGCGCCGTTGCGGAATCGCTCAAGATATACGCTGACAGACTCGAGGGCGCTGACGACTTTGCAAGCGCGCTCCACGATATGATAAAGAACACGATCAAGGATCACCGCCGCATAATCTTCAACGGAAACGGCTACGACGAGTCCTGGATCAAAGAGGCGACGGAAGTGCGCGGACTTCTCAACTACAGAACGACCGCGGACTGCATGCCTCACCTGCTCGACAAGAAAAACGTCGATATGCTCACGTCCCACAAGGTATTCACAGTCGCCGAGCTTGAATCAAGACGCGACATAATGCTTGAGAACTACTGCAAGACGGTAACGATCGAAGCGAACACGATGGTCGATATGGCAAAAGCTCAGATAGCGCCGGCAGTCGAAAAATACACGGCTGATCTTGCGCGCAACGTTGCGGCAAAGAAAGCGGCTGACGCGTCTCTTGCATGCTCGTATGAAACTAAACTGATAAAGAAGCTCTCCGCTCTGACCGATTCGATCGCAGACAGAACGTCAGCGCTCGAGGATGCGCTCGTCGCTCTTCACGACGCCGACGGGATCATTGCCGAATCAGAAGCGATACGCGATTCGATCATCCCCAAGATGTGCGAACTGCGCGTTGCCTGCGACGAGGCGGAAACTCTCACAGACAGAGCTTACTGGCCTTATCCCACGTACGCCGACATTCTTTTCAGTGTAAAATAAACGTAAAACAAACGATAAATAAAGGAATTGCCCCATGTTAACGGAACAGATAACCGAACTCATAAACGCCGCCGCCGAAAAAGAAGTATTCGGCGTGTGGTTCCTGATAGGCGCCGCCCTGGTCTTCTTTATGCAGGCGGGATTTGCAATGGTCGAAACGGGATTTACCCGCGCAAAAAACGCCGGCAATATCATAATGAAGAACCTTATGGATTTCTGCATCGGAACGGTCGTATTCGTACTTCTCGGTTTCAGCCTCATGATGGCGGAAGATTACGTCTTCGGCTTCATCGGAGTACCGAATCTTAAGATCCTTACCGACTTCGGCGGATTTCTGAAGGACGGCAACGCTCCGGCGTTCGTATTCAATTTAGTGTTCTGCGCTACAGCCGCGACTATCGTTTCAGGCTCCATGGCGGAGCGCACGAAGTTCATCACCTACTGCATATATTCCGGCGTCATCTCCCTTTTCGTCTACCCGATCGAAGCGGGATGGGTCTGGAACAGCGCAGGATGGCTCGCAAAGCTCGGATTCCATGATTTCGCAGGATCCGCGGCGATCCACTCAGTCGGCGGACTTACGGCGCTCATCGGCGCGATCATGGTAGGTCCGAGACTCGGAAAATACATAAAGGATAAGCGCGGCAAGGTAAAAAAGGTAAACGCGATCCCCGGACATTCGATAACCCTCGGAGCTCTCGGATGCTTCATTCTGTGGTTCGGATGGTACGGCTTCAACGGAGCGGCGGCATGGGACGGCAACTCTCTCGCTTCCATATTCGTCACGACTACGATAGCCCCGGCTGTCGCGACCTGCACAACGATGATCTTTACATGGATCAAAAACGGAAAGCCGGACGTTTCAATGTGTATCAACGCGTCTCTCGCGGGACTCGTCGGTATAACGGCGGGGTGTGATGCGCTCGATGCGCTCGGCTCCGCGATAGTCGGCATAGTATCCGGATTCCTCGTAGTATTCGTCGTTGAATTTCTTGATCTTAAACTCCACGT
>JAFXNX010000191.1 GCA_017529175.1 Clostridia bacterium | reverse complement strand
TGTGCTTTGTCGCGACCTCGACGCCGAGCTGGACGTGCGATCCCTCGACTTCCTGCGTCAGCGCCTTGCCGATATCGTGGAGCAGGCCCGCGCGCTTGGCTACCATGCTGTCCGCGCCGAGTTCGTCGGCGAGGATGCCGGAGAGCAGGGATACCTCTATCGAATGTTTGAGAACGTTCTGACCGTAACTCGTTCTGTATTTCAGTCTGCCGAGAAGTTTTATCATTTCGGGGGAGAAGCCGTGAACGCCCGTCTCGAACGTCGCTTTTTCGCCCGCCTGTTTGATGGCGGCGTCGACTTCGCGGCGCGCTTTCTCGACCATTTCTTCGATCCTTGCGGGGTGGATCCTGCCGTCCTGGATCAGTTTTTCAAGCGCTATGCGCGCAATCTCTCGTCTGATCGGGTCGAAGCAGGAGATCGTGATCGCCTCGGGCGTGTCATCGATGATGAGATCAACGCCGACGAGCGTTTCGATCGCCCTGATGTTGCGTCCTTCGCGTCCTATGATCCTGCCCTTCATCTCCTCGCTCGGGAGCGGGACGACGGACACGGTGATCTCCGCGACGTGGTCGGCGGCGCAGCGCTGGATGGCGAGTGAGAGGATCTCTTTCGCCTTTTCGTCCGCCTCTTCTTTGAACTGTTCCTCGAGGACGGTCATCTTCATCGCCTTTTCATGGCGGATCTCTTCTTCCATCATCTGGAGCAGTTTTTCCTTAGCCTGCTCGGAGGACATCTGCGATATCCTCTGAAGAGAGTCGATCTGTTCCTGACGCAGTTTTTCGACTGATTCGTTGAGCTTTTCCGTCTCGCGGATCTTTTCGGAGAGCGTCTCTTCTTTCTGTTCTATCGACTCGGTCTTTTTGTCGAGCGCTTCCTCCTTTGACGCCATGCGCCGTTCTTGTCTTGTGAGTTCGTTTCTTCTTTCCTTGATCTCTTCGTCAAAGTCGTTCTTTGCTTTGAGAATCTCTTCCTTGGCGTCTATGAGCGCCTCTTTCTTCTTCGTCTCCGCGGCTTTGATCCCGTCTTCGAGAATCTTTTTAGCTTGGGCTTCGGCGGAACCGATCTGGCCCTCTGCTTTTTTCTTGCGATAAACGTATCCGAGAATCAACCCAACCACGAGAGATACAACCATCGCCGGAATGGCGAAATACAGTTCCATACTGTACCTCCCTCTTATTCGATTTTGATATATCGTTCATCCGGCGACGGCTGTCACGCGGATGAGGCAATTATCAATGACGTACACCGTTCCGCCGTATGACGACGGCAAAACGATATACATAACAATTATACTGTATGTTTAGGCAATTGTCAAGTATGAAACGGCAAATATTGTGTCGCCCGGATGAAAAAATCACAAAATATCAGGTGCGCTGAACGGGGGCGGCGGCGGATATCCGTTTCATTGACAAACGCCCCTTTTTTTGATATAATACCATACTGCATATATATAACTATTTTGAGGGGGAGGGCGGTATTGTGGACAACGTTCCGGAAACCGGAGAATATAATGATTCCCGTCGCGGTATGTCGAGAACAGCGCGTTCCGCTTTGTCGTCTGTCTTCGCCTTTGCGGCCGCGTTCTGCGCGGCGTATTTCTTCGGCGCGGGGTACTTTGCACCCTCGGCGCTCGTGTTTTTTGCATCGTCGTTCGTGATGACTTTGGTTTTTTCTCATCATAAAGGTCTTCTTTTCACCTTTGTACCGTTCGTTATAGGATACCTCGCGGTACTGCTTCCGGGCGTTGACAGGGTCCTCGCGCTGATCGCGATCAGCGCGGTGCTGCTGTTTTCCGCGACCGTCAGCGTGCTTATCCTTCGCCGTGCTGAGAAGTTTTACGTTTTTTTGTTATCGTCGGCACTTTTCTTCATCGTCTTTTCCGGACTCGTCATTCTTCTGTTCTCAGGCTCGGGCGTTTCGGTAACCGCAGCCGTGGAACGTATCTATGGGTCGGTGAAGGCGGTGATCTTAGAAGTGATAAAGGTTTCGGAACAGAACGGATTGCCGGCGGGATCCGTCGATGCGGGCGCTCTTTCCGTCGCGATTACGGCGCTCGCGCCTGCCGCGGTCATGATCGCTTCTATGATTTCGTCTTTGGTCTTTATTGCGCTGTTTACACTCGCAACGCGTATCGCGGGGACGCGGGAACTTCTTCTTACGGGAGGATTTACCGTTCCGCGTCCGTTCGCGGTGATCTACATTATCGTAACCATATTGTCGTTTTTGACGGCGGTTTTTCCGGATCCGTGGTCTTACGCCGTTTTGAATATCGACTACGTGATGATGGCGATTTTCGCCGTCGCCGGAATAAAGAGTTTCTTCCGTTCTTCCGGGAAAAGGCGGGCGGGAAGCGGACTCGTACCCTTCCTGATCGTCGCCGCTGTATCGGTGTTTTTCTTCGGCGGGACGGCGGCGTCGGTAATTATATCGGTTATGATCCCCGTGTTGTCGTATATCGGTGCTTTCCGGTCGCTCAGACCGGCAAAAGGTAAAGGATCTGATGCCATATGAACAGTAACAGGAAAAAATCAGTAATAAAACCGTGGCAGCTCATCGCGTGTGCGATCGTCGCGCTCGTCCTTCTTGCTTGTTACGCGCTCATCGTCGCAAAACTGCACTGGGGGGCTCTGCGCGTCGGGGCGGTCACGATCGCGGCGTACGTCGTCGCCGTTGCCGCGATATTCTTCATCCCTATGATCTTCCCCGGCAACAGCCGCGGAAGGGAGGACAGGGCGGGTCTGACAAGGACGGTACTTGACGGGGTCGACAAGTCGGATTCCGTTATGATCCTCTGCCGCAACGACGGATCGGTTGTCTGGTGCAACGAGGGCCTTGCCTCGGTAATGCCGGACGGCAAAAAGCCGTACGGAAAGACGGTGTTCGAGATCACCGGGGCGACTGTCGACGAGTTGAGAGCGGCGACGCCGCAAAGCGGAGTCGGCATTGAGATCGGAGATTCTTACTTCATAGCTTCGTCTTACGTCGTCAGAAACGGAAGAGCGGATCTTCTCGTAACCGCGGTCCCCGCGATGAGGATGAAGGAACTTGCCGGTGAACTTGAACTTTGCCGCACGCAGATCGAAGAGAGCGATCTCGTCGTCGCATACATCTTCATCGACAATTTGACCGAGATGATCCAGTACGAGAGCGAATCTTTCCGTCCGGCGACCACGAAGATCGACGAGTATTTGAGAGAGTGGGCGTCTGAAGTCAAAGGAATAATCAAAGAATTTGAGAGAGACAGATACTTTCTCATTTTTGAGAAGAGATATCTCGGGAAATACGTCGACAGAAAATTTGACGTACTCGACAGGATCCGTGATATCCGCGTGGGTGAGGAGAAGCTTCCCGTCACTGTTTCCGTCGGTATCGCGTCCGTAACGGGACAGTTCTCCGAGAAGGAGAGGGCCGCGC
>JAFXNX010000190.1 GCA_017529175.1 Clostridia bacterium | reverse complement strand
TCTATAATATCTGCGACCTTTTTGTATATGCCGTCTGCGTGCGCCTCCGTATATTTCGAGCCCATAAGTTCGTCGAGGTCCTCGCGCCGTTGTGCGATCTTGTATACTGCCGAGAGGTCGTCGCCGAAACCGACGGCAGCCACCGCGCCGCCGTCTTCTATGACCTTTTCCGCGAGAAGCCGGAAGATGCCTCCCGACGAGGAACGGCGTCTTATGTTATCATCTTTTGAGTAAGCCGCGTATACCGCAAGAGACTCTGCTTTCCGTTCCGCGTTTACGGGGCATGACGCCTGACACGCGCCGCAGCCGACGCACAGAGAGTCGTTGACCGAAGGACGGTAAAACCCCGCCTTGTCGCGCTCCATTGTTACGGCGCCCCTGACGCACACGTCGGCGCAAAGGGAACAGCCCGAGCAAAGCTCCGATTTACATATCGTAATACTCATTTTCGCACCGTGCCGTTCATCTGAGCGGCGGAAATACTTTTCCGACGTACTTTCTTACTATTTCTCTTTCATACGGATTCATAACGAAGCAATACGCGACCGCTGAATACATCACGACGTATACCGGACCGTATGCGATAAGTTCGAAGATACCGCTTATGGGCAGCGCGAACTTGAGCACAAGGACAGGTATTATCGTCGGAGCGGTCTTCAAGGCGATGAGCGGTATCTCTTTCCAATACCGTTTGATGTCGATCCCGCACCGTTTCTGATAATACAGATTCATTATCAGAATATTTGCGATGACAAGCGCCGCCGCCGTACCTATCGCGCTTCCGATACTTCCGAAACGCTTTGCGAGAGGGATACTTATCGCGACGTTCGCCGCCGCCATGGCGAGGGTCGTCAGCGCGCGGAATCTGAAAAGTCCCTTTGCTTTGATAATGCTTATTCCGACGCTCTGGGTTATCGGCACCATCGACGAGATGATGAGGATCATCGCGACGTAGTACGCCGCTTCGCAGTCGGCTCCCGCGTGGAAGAGAACGAATTTGTGACCGAACATGATAAATCCGGTCGTGACGAGGAAGATCAGCATGAACTGAAGTCTGCTCGTCTTTATGAATTCTCTGTTCAGCGCGCGGTCGCCTTCTTTTCGTACGACCATCTTGGATATCTTCGGGAGCATTACTCCCGAGAGAGACGCGGACAGCTGGAGCGCCATCTGATGGTAGTTTGACGCCATCGCGTATACCGTGACCTCCGACGTCCCTTTGACGGACATCAGGATAAAGTGGTCGACGGACCAGTTCAAGCGGTCAACTATTTCCGCAAGGAATATGAATATCGAATAGGAGAATACCTCTTTGAATATCCTCTTGTCGAATCCGAGAAATTTTATGTTGACGTCGAGCTTCTTCCTGCAGAATATGAAGCTTGCGAGCAAACATCCGAAGCTGACGACTGTCATGACCGAGACTATCACTATCGAATCCGACCCGAGCACCAGAAGCGGTATCATGATAAGGGGGGTCAGCATCGAACGGAAAATGACGATCAGCTTCGATGCGACAAATCTTTCGTGAGCTATTATCACGTTGCCGTACATACTGAAAGGGAACGTCAGCCCGAGGTTTACGGCGAGGATCAGCATAATGATCCTGCTCTTCGGAAGCTCCGCTGCCGTAAGCGAGGGGAAAAGCAGCTTCATATTGAAGGACAGTCCGATACATACTGCGGCGCAGAATACACCGATGATCAAAAAGATCATTTCGAACATTCCGTGAAGTTTCTTTTCATCCTCGAATCTTCCCGCCGCTCTGTATTTTGCCGTGTAGACGACGATCCCGTTGCCGAAACCGAGGTCCATGATGCTCATGTAGTTTATCACCTGCGCGGCGAGGTCGTAAAGACCGAACTCAGACGAGCCGAGCGTGTGTTTTACTATCGGCAGATAAACGAGGGCGATCAGGGAGTTGACGGCGATATATACGTAAGCGAGCATAGCGCCCGCGCGTCTTTGATTTACCATTCCGCCCCCTCTCTTCCGGCGAGACGGACTATTTCATCTCCGGCGGCGACCGCCGACTTCTTGTATTCCGGAAGTACGGCGTCGTATCTTGCCCGAATGGATTCTTCGTTTTTAACTATAAACTCGAACGCTTCGTACAGCTTGTCCTCTCCGGTGAGATCCTGCACGGGGACAACGTATCCCGTATGGTCTCCGAAAAGGTCCTTCGCAATGCCCTTCGCTTTGACCGAATACCCTACGACGAGCGTGGGGATACCTTGGGAATACGCGGAGATAGAAGCGTGTGTCCTTGCGGCGACGAAGAAACGGCACTTTGATATGATGCCTTTGAGTTCTTCCGCGCCGCCCTTGTCGAATATCCTTATCCTGTCAGACTTTCCGACGGCGTCGATAAGCATATTCGCAGCGTCCGTGTCGTTGTTCGTTTTGCACATAACGTGAGATACCAGAGCTATATTGAAGCTCGTTTTATCGAGCAGACGCTTTACGAGCGCGGCGTATGACTTGAGAGTCGCGCCGGACTCTTTCTCGTGGGATATTATCATCGGACTTATATTGATGCCGACGATCTCGCGGTCGTTATCGAAAAGCGGCTCTTTTGGCTCCGCGCACTTCAGAATGAACGCCGAATCGGGGTAAAGCTTTACGTTTTCAAATCCGAGACCTTTGAGAGTCTCGTATGTTATGGACTCTCTCGCCGTTATGAGAGAAAAGCGTTTGAGCCCCTCGGTCTTGTATTTGAATTCTTTTCCGACAATGACCTTCGGGTCGATCGAACAGCCCCAGAGCACAGACTTGCCGCAGTATTTGCGAAGCTTGTTCGAGACTGTCGTCATCTCGGCGCTCTTGCCGTATGAAAAAGTGTCGCCGCCGATCGAGATCATAATGTCCGCGCGCTTTGCGGCGTCGACTGTTTCGCGGAAAAAGTGGTTGAAAAACGGGATCGTGTGAAGTACCGTCGACGATGAGCCGACGATAAGACGTCTTTTCTCGAACGATAGCTTCGTGAAATCGTCGGATTTTACGAATTTATACTTGCCGTTCTCCGTGTCTATATATTCAAGGTCTTCATGAGGTCTTATCGACGAAACAGTGAATCTTGCGTCCGGTATCTTCTCCGATATAATGGCGGAGACGGTGCGGACGAGAGCTTCACATCCGTGATTGTATGAAGTTCCGTGATTATATAATAAAACGTTCATTTGCGTTGTCCTTTATCATTGATCTGCCCTGCGGCAGGCGGAATATCGGCTCGTGCCATAATTGTCTAAGGGAGTCTTGTCGCAAAGATATTCAATATATTGTACCACCAATAATATATTTTGTCAATATATATTATAATCAGCATATTGTAAATAAATAAAAAATGTGATATGATGATATATAACGAAACTACGGAGGTGATTTGCAGTGAAGGATCGTTTTGCCACGGTCGTAGGCGCTACGGCGTCCGGCAAGAGCGCGCTGGCGCTGTATCTTGCAAAGCGCTTCGGCGGCGAGATAGTGTCGTGCGATTCCATGCAGATCTATCGCGGAATGGATATAGGGACCGCGAAGCCCGCCGCAGAAGAGATGCGGGAAGTTCCGCATCATATGATAGACATCCTCTCTCCCGACGAGGATTTTTCCGCGGGAGATTTCGCCGTCCGCGCAAAAGGCGTCATCAAAGACGTATTGTCGAGAGGAAAACTGCCGATAGTCTGCGGAGGTACTTTTTTGTATCTCGACTCGCTTACCGAGGTCTCGTCTCTTTCCGACTCTTCAAAGGACGGCGAACTTCGGCGCCGTCTTGAAGACTTTGCAAAGGAGCATGGCGCCGCCTCTCTTCACGAAAAGCTTGAAGCGATAGATCCCGCCTCGGCGCTCGCGATACACGAGAACAACGTCAAGCGCGTGATACGCGCGATCGAAATATATGAAACGACGGGAATTCCGAAGAGCGAGTGGGACAGAAGGTCCAAAGAGGAAGAGGCGGAGCTTTCCGTATTCCGTCTGATGATAGCATATCACGACCGCGAGTTGTTATACCGCAGGATAGACAAAAGAGTCGATCGTATGATGGAGCAAGGACTTCTCGACGAGGCAAGAGTGCTTTATGACGCCGGGTATCTTGCGCCGGAAACGGTAGCGTCTCAGGCGATAGGATATAAAGAGTTTATCGGGTATTTCGAGGGAAAAGAATCTCTCGCGGAAGCCGTTGAGAGAATAAAACAGTCGACGAAGAATTACGCGAAGCGACAGCTCACGTGGCTGAAGCGGTATTCCGGCGCCGCCGTCGTTTGGGGCGACGACGATGCGGGAGCGCCGCGTGAGTTTTCAGAAATATGCTCCGACGCCGGGAAGATATTTCTCGACGCGGGATTTGCCGGAGGTGGAACGTGAAAAAGAAAGTGCTGATAATAGACGGACAGGGCGGCAGAATGGGAAAAATGATCGCAGAACGCCTTGTGCAGTTTGATGATCTTCTGCTTACAGTCGTCGGTACCAACAGTATCGCGACGTCCGCGATGATGAAATCGGGTGTTACGAACGGCGCGACGGGAGAAAACCCCGTCGTCGTACTGTCGCGCGACGCCGACGTGATCGTCGGTCCCGTCGGTATCGTGATGGCGGATTCGATGCTCGGAGAGATCACGCCTAAGATGGCGTCGGCTGTTTCGGAAAGCCGCGCTGAAAAGGTGCTCATCCCGGTCGCGAAATGCCGGACTCATATCGCGGGAGTAAAGGATATGTCTCTTTCCGCCCTCGTCGACGACGCGGTGCAAAAAGTTATCGGCGCGGCAAATGAGGATTGACAAATCGAAAAACACACGCTAAAATTATTATGCGGCGCCGAAGCCCGCAAAACGCGCCAAGCGCGAGATAATAAAGAACATAATTGATGTTATGAAGACGTCGCCTTCCCTAAGGGAGACGGCGTTTTTGCGTTTTATGTGTCCACGTTCAGGAGGTTTAATATGAACGACAACAACAAAAGAAAAGCGCTTATGAAGCTGATACTCGCGGCATTTTTCCTTGCCGCCGCGTATCTTCTCCCGTTCCTCACAGGTCAGCTGCAGGAGTTCGGGCAGCAACTTTGCCCGATGCACCTTCCGGTACTTCTTTGCGGATTCGTATGCGGTCCCGTCTGGGGACTTGCGGTCGGTCTTGCGGCTCCGATTCTTCGCTCGCTGACACTCGGTATGCCGCCGCTCTTCCCGGTGGCGTTCGCGATGATGTTCGAGCTCGGGGCATACGGCTTTTTCGCAGGACTTTTCAGAAAGATCTTTCCGAAGAAAGCTCCGTATCTGTACCTGCTGTACCCGCAGCTTATCCTCTCGATGATAATAGGGCGTCTTGTGTGGGGCGCGGTCAAGTTCGCGATCGCCGGCTTCTCCTCGACCGCTTTCCCGTTTTCTGCGTTTATCGCGGGCGTTATCACCGGCTCGATACCCGGCATCATTATTCAGATCGTCATCATTCCGCCGCTCGTATTGCTGATCGACAAGCTGCTTAAAAAATATGAGCTTGATTAGTCGTTGTCCCGCTTGACAATCAAAGGATAGTTTGATATAGTATAAACAGTAAACCAACCCCACCGCGTGAAGGGGGTATCCCTTGACGCGGCGGGGCATTTCGGCGTTTCACGAAAAAAGGAGGCGACCATATGATAGAACTCAGGAATATCTGCAAATCGTACAAGGTCTCACGGCGCGGCGCGGGAATGTCAAAAGCCGTCAAGGCGCTGTTCCGTCGTGAGACGGAGACGGTCTGTGCGCTGACGGACGTTTCGTTCAGGATTGACGACGGAGAAATGGTCGGCTATATCGGACCGAACGGCGCGGGCAAGAGCAGTACGATCAAGATCATGAGCGGCATACTCACTCCCGACAGCGGAGAGTGCGTCATTAACGGTCGCGTCCCGTGGAAGGAAAGAGTCCCTCACGTCAAGGATATAGGAGTCGTTTTCGGACAGCGCTCCCAGCTATGGTGGGACGTTCCCGTGATCGACAGCTTCGAGCTGATAAAGGATATCTACAAGGTCGCGGACGCGGAATACAAAAAGACTCTCGACGAGCTTACCGAACGCCTCTCACTCTCGGAAATACTCAAAACCCCCGTGCGCCAGCTCTCCCTCGGACAGAGGATGAGATGCGAGATAGCATCGTCCCTGATTCACTCGCCGAAGATACTTTTTCTCGACGAGCCGACGATCGGACTCGACGCCGTCTCAAAGCTCGCCGTCAGGGATTTTATCAAGGATATCCACCGCGAGCGCGCAACGACCGTGATACTGACAACTCATGATATGCAGGATATCGAGGCGCTAACGGAAAGAGTGATACTTATCGGAAAAGGACGCATCCTCATGGACGGACCTTTTGACGAGCTTATAAAGCCGTCGGGCGACAAGAGCGTCGAGGAGACCGTCGCCGCTCTTTACAAGGAGCTTGAAATATGAGGCAGTATTTATCGTTCTTCCGCATCCGCTTTATCGCGGGGCTCCAGTACAGAGCAGCGGCGTGGGCGGGCATCTCGACTCAGTTCGCGTGGGGGTTTCTGTCGATCCTTATGTTCAAGGCGTTTTACGAAACGTCGCCCGCCGATTTTCCGATGGAGTTTTCCGCTCTTTCAAGTTACATCTGGCTTCGTCAGGCGCTTCTCGGACTTCTTATGTCATGGTTTATGGACGGCGAGATACTCGAGTCCGTCTCGTCCGGCTCGATCGCCTACGAGCTTTGCAGACCTACGAACATCTACGCCATGTGGTATGCGAAGAACTTTGCGATAAGGCTCTCAAGAGCGACGCTGCGCTTCTTCCCGATAGTTATCGTCGCGGTATTTCTGCCGTCCCCTTACGGGCTTTACGCGCCGGCGGGGGTGCTGTCGTTTCTTCTCTTTACCGTATCGCTCTTCCTCGGCGCCGGCGTACTTATCAGTTTTTCTATGATACTCTACATTTCGACTTTTTATACCGTCTCGCCGAAAGGGATACTCGCTCTTTCCGCGTCGATCGTCGAGTTTTTCTCCGGTGCGATAATACCGATCCCGTTCTTTCCCGACGCGATGGGAAAGGTCTTGAACTTACTTCCGTTCGCGTCGATCGAGAGTACGCCGTACCTCATTTACACCGGATATATCCCGGCGGAAGAAGCGCTCTTCTCGATCTTGCTCCAGGTTTTCTGGCTGACCGTTCTGACGGGAGTCGGAGTGATATGGCTGAGAAGGTCTCTTCGCCGGGTCGTTGTGCAGGGAGGTTGAGATGAAGCTGTATTTTAAATATCTCGGAATACTTTTCAAGAGCAGGATGCAGTATAAAGTGTCGTTTATCATGCTGACTCTCGGACAGTTTCTCCTCACTTTTACCGGCTTTCTCGGCATATTCTTCATGTTTGAAAGGTTTCACTCGGTAAAGGGATATTCTTTCGAGGAAGTACTGCTTTGCTTTTCGGTCGTAACTCTTTCGTTTTCGATCTCGGAATGTTTCGCGAGAGGATTTGATTCGTTCTCGGGACTTGTGAAAAGCGGAGAGCTTGACAGAATCCTCATCCGCCCGAGGAGCGTCACGTTTCAGGTGCTGACGTCGAGAATGGAGTTCTCAAGGTTCGGAAGATTCGCAGTCGCCCTCGGCGTGTTTATCTGCGCCGTGTCAAAGAGCGGAGTCGTGTGGACGCCTTATAAAATACTCGTCGTATCCCTTATGATGATCGGCGGGATCGCCGTTTACTCAGCGCTGTTTATGATCTACGCGGCGTTCAGCTTTTTCACGATCGAAGGGCTTGAATTCATGAATATTTTTACCGACGGGACAAAGGAATTCGGAAGATATCCGCTCTCGATCTACGGGCGCGAGGTGCTCCTTTTCTATACGTTTCTCATTCCGATCGCCCCGTTCCAGTATTATCCGTTTATTTATCTTATCGGGAATACGCAGCGCGCGTGGTACGGACTTCTTCCGCTCACGGGATTTCTGTTTCTTATCCCCGCCTATGCGTTCTTCCGATTCGGGCTTAAAAAATACCGTTCCACAGGATCGTAAATCAATATAAGCGAGGTCTGTTATGTCAGATATAGAATTTATCACGACAAATAGTATTTCGGACGATGACGCAGGATTCGTCGCTCTCGCGGCGCGCTGCGACGGCAAATGGATATTTGTTCGCGGGGACGACTCTAAGTGGCATATACCCGTCGCGCTGTGCGGCGGCGATAAACCTCGCGACGCGGCAAAAAATCTTCTTTTTAAAATAACGGGATGCGCTCATTATTATCTTGACGAAATTGCTTTGTTCAAGACCGGGACGAATGAGTACGGGATGATTTTTTATGCGGATATCGCCTCTTTTTGCGCTTCGTCCGATGCGTAACTGTTCGATATCGTTCCGACAGGTCTTGAACCTGCGGGCGTCGCACAGTTCGTCATAAACTGCGTCAACGGCTGGCTTTGCAATCAAAACAGCAAAGGCGAGATATGGGATGTTTATGATAAGGACAGAAAGCCGACCGGACGTCGTCACCGCCGCGGAGAGGAGCTTGCCGAGGGTGACTATCACCTCGTCGTTCACGTCTGGATGAAAAGCAGCAAGGGAGAATTCCTTATCACTAAACGCACCGCAAACAAAGGGTTTCCGAATATGTGGGAGTCGACGGGCGGCTCCGCGCTGTCGGGCGACGACAGTCTTAGCGCGGCACTGCGCGAAGTGAAAGAAGAGACCGGTCTCTCCCTCGATCCTGAACGCGGGAGAGTTATACACAGCTATCGGAGATACGATTGTTTTGTAGACGTGTGGCTCTTTGAGCAGGACTTTGACCTTTCCGACGTGGTGCTTCAGGAAAACGAGACCTGCGATAAAATGTACGCGTCGGAAGAAACGATACGCCGCCTCGCCGCCGAAGGAAAGTTTGTTCCGTATTCATATTTTGATATGGTATTTGAATGAAAAAAACGATCCCGTTTTGATCTTGTCAAAACGGGATCGTTTTATCGGAAAGTTTTGAAGGCGGAGGAAACTTTTTCAAAAGTGTCCTCCTTCTTATATTTTCACAGCCGTTATCTTCGCGAGAACGTTTACTTTTCCGTCATCTCTACGGACGGTCTTGAAAACGTACCCGTCGCCGTCGGCGGACTCGCCGCCGTAAATATCCAGCTCGCACCCGAGAGGAGCTTCGTTCAGATAAGATATGTCGAGGGATGCGATACGCATTTCGTCTCTTCCCGGGAAGAAGTGCCAGAGCATATCGGCGTATCTTGTGTTGTTCATGTGCCTGTTCTGATCGGCGTCGGTGTAGAAGACCTTTTTCGTTCCGAGAAGCGCCGGCTCACCCGCGAATTCGGGGCGGCGCGGCATATCAACGTCTGCTTCTTCGTCTTTTCCGTAGTGAAAATCCTCGTCGGAATACCTTTTGAGCTTTTTCTCATTCACGTCGTAAAGCGCCCAGACCGATTTGCCGCGCGCTGTCTCGACGCCGTCCTTTTCCATACGGTAGCATCTTATGAACGACGCGGCGTGTCCTCCGCAGGACCACGTGGAAACGGTCACGACCTCGTGCGATCTTACGGGCTCAAAGAAAAGTATCCTTATCCTGCTGAGAATAAATGCAAGACCTTTTTCAAAAAGCTCGTTGTAGGAAGGACCGTCGCACTCCATCTGACAGAACGCCGCGTCCTGAAGATATCTGAGATACCCGGTCGGCGACAGAAGCCCGTTCAGATCCGTGTCGTGTACGTTTATCTTGTAATTCTCTATCTGTTTCATTATTTCTGCCTATACTTCATCAGTTTTCGTAAATAATACCTCTGTTGCTTTCAAAAGCTTTGCGCCATCAATTATCGCAAACAAAACCTCTGTTTGCCTTCAAAAGCTTTGCTTCATCAGTTATCGTAAATAATATCACTGTTCGCTTTTAAAAGCTTTTCCCAAAAGCTTTTGAAAGGGGTCAAAGGGGGAAACTTTTCTCGAAAAGTTTCCCCCTTGAATCATTCTCTTAAAGCGTATTAGCGGAGCCGAGTACGTTGTAGATCTTGTGAAGGACCATCTTCTTGACTTCCTCGCGGCCGACCTTGAGATATTCTCTCGGGTCGAAAGCTTCGGGCTTCGCGGTGAGAACGCGGCGGATGCCGGCGGTCATAGCGAGACGGATATCGGAGTCGATGTTGATCTTGCAGACTGCAAGACGAGCCGCCTGACGGAGAAGCTCTTCCGGAACGCCCTTTGCGCCGTCGAGTTTTCCGCCGCAAGCGTTGATCTCGTCAACGAGCTCGGGGATAACGGAGGACGCACCGTGGAGAACGATCGGGAACTCGGGGATGCGCTTCATGATCTCTTCGAGTATGTCGAAGCGGAGCTTTGCCTCGCCCTTGAACTTGTATGCGCCGTGGCTCGTGCCGATAGCGATCGCGAGGGAGTCGACTCCGGTGCGGGAAACGAACTCTTCAACGTCGTCGGGATTCGTGTAGATCGCGTCGTCAGCGGCGACTTTAACGTCATCCTCAACGCCTGCGAGCTTGCCGAGTTCGGCTTCAACGACTACTCCTCTTTCGTGAGCGTAGTCGACGACTCTCTTCGTGATCTCGATGTTTTCTTCAAAGGGGTATTTCGATGCGTCTATCATAACGGAAGTAAAACCGCCGTCGATGCAGGATTTGCAGATCTCGAAATCCGCGCCGTGGTCGAGGTG
>JAFXNX010000189.1 GCA_017529175.1 Clostridia bacterium | reverse complement strand
TTTGGTAAAATGGTCTTGCAAACCTTCTTTAATGAACATGTTTTCGATTTCTTTGAAAATGTCTTCGACGTATAAATTTTGTAATTTTTCGTTTGCGTAATTTAGCCTTCTCTGCCGATACCGGTATTCATAAAGAGCTCATAAATATCTTTGAGTCTGCAGGGTTTTCTGTTTATAAAATACTCGCTCTCACCGGCTCTGTAATAACGTCTCGTAACGGTTATGACGTCGTACGGACTGTTGAGGCGGCGCGGCTCTTCCGTGTCATCGAAAGTAACGGAGACCTCGGCAAAGCCCATCGGCCTGTAGCCGTCGGCTCCGATGAAAATGACGTCTTCCATTTTCGTTCCGCGAATGTTCTTTGACGAGAGCTCGCCGAGCACCCATTTCATCGCGTCGGTGATATTCGACTTACCGCTTCCGTTGGGTCCCACGATGACCGTGGTACCCGAATTGAAGTTGAGTACGGTCTTTTCCGGGAATGATTTGAAACCGTGAAGCTCAAGCGACTTTAAATACATTTTATATCTCCATAAACAATACTAACTAAACAATACTTTTATATTATAACCTAAAAGCTGATCGTTTTCAATAGTTTTAATTCTTTTTATTCCGAACTCGTCATGAAGTTTTTTTGCATTTTCACGTTTGTTGCCGACGACTTTCGATACCGCTCCCTTCGGACATTCGATAACAAGAGTTGAGCCCGTTTCGATCGATCCGAGCTTTTCAAGCGCATTTTTGATCTTCTTATAAAACAGTTTGGATACGACTATTTCACCCATTGAAGGATGATTCGGTCCCGCGGAATACTTGCCGCCTGAATGAAGATTGTCGCTGTCGCAAAGACCGATACGAAGACACTTTACGCCGTTTTCCCCGAAGACTTCAAGACAATCCGCGGCGCGACGCGCCGCTTCGTCAGTCGATAGCGGAGAGTACTCTCCTTTGCGGTACATACGGTCAAGCTCCGTATCTGCAAATACGATCGTCGGATAAATTCTTGACGAGGTACAGCCGAGGCGGCATATGGCGCGAGCGGTTTCGATCTCGTCAGCTGAAGTCGATCCGGGAAGCCCTACCATCATCTGTCCCCCGACTTGAAATCCGTTCGATACAAGAAGTTCGCACGCTCTTACAGTATCATCTGCGCTGTGCCCGCGCCGGGAGAGCGCGAGAACTTTATCCGACATACTCTGAATACCGAGTTCTACCTGAGTTATCGTATAGTTTTTCAGTATCGAAATAATATCCTCGTCAATGTAATCCGGCCTTGTTGACATTCTGATCCCGCAAATTGCGCCGTCATCAACATACTTTTGCGCGGTATTGAGAAGACGCACCATAAGTTCACGGTCTATACCCGTAAACGAGCCGCCGAAAAACGCGGTTTCGAGCTCGGCGCCGCAAGACGTGCTGATATGATCTTCAATTATCTTTCTTACGTTTTCCTCATCAAAGAATTCTGTGCCGGATATAACTTTCTGGTCGCAGAAAACGCATTTATTCGGACATCCGAGATGAGGTATGAAAACAGGTATGTTGAT
>JAFXNX010000017.1 GCA_017529175.1 Clostridia bacterium | reverse complement strand
TGTATATTTTGAGTATTTCTTTGGATTTCTCCTGTCCGATATATTCGTCGAGAGTGTGCGGACGGAGCGAGAGCTCGGTATCTCTGTCCTCCGGGGTATACTCCATATCCACCATCCTGCTCTCTATATCGAAATCAACGTCGTCGGTATAGTCCACTTGAAATCTCCTTTCCGCCTCAGCCCATCAGTACGGCGAGGGCGTTCTTTATTATCTCTTCCAAAGGCGCGTCCGCGTTTACAGAACGAAGCACGTTTGTCGCTTCCGCTCTCGAAAAACCGAGGACAGTCAGCGCGTCTCTTGCGTCGGAGAGCTTCGAGGACGAGCCTCGCGGCGCCGCCTTAGCGCCGGACGTGACCGTCTGCGCGCCGGACGGATCCGCGACCGGGAACGCTTTTGCGAATTTGTCCTTGAGCTCGAGCACTATTCTCGCCGCGATCTTCGCGCCGACTCCCTGCGCGCGGGATATAGCTCTCGAATCCTCCGCGGCGATCGCCGCCGAAAGCTCCGCGGGAGTCATAACGGACAGCACCGCGACAGCTCCCTTCGGTCCGACTCCGGACACGGAGATCAGCATTTTGAAAGCCTCAAGTTCATCTGTATCATAAAAGCCGAACAGTTCGACCGCGGAGTCGCTCACCTGCATATGAGTATAGACTCTCACCTCTTTATCGGTAAGCGGCGCAAGTTTTGTCAGCGTATTCGCGCTGACGGTGACTTTGTAGCCGACCCCCGCGCAGTCGATGACCGCCGTATAATTCAGCGCGTCAAGTATTATCAGCTCTCCGGTAAGACAAAATATCATTCCGTATCCTCCTCCGATTTATCGGCACTATCGGTTTTATCCGTATTATCATCTGTTTCGTATTCGTCCGCGCCGCCGGGACTGTTCTGCGTTTTTATCTCGTCCGCTATCGCGCCGTCTTCATAAAACTCACCGTCAGAGAAGACCTCGTCGTCAAACTCCACGGCAATGTCCCTCCCGTCATCCGCAGACGCGGCGAGCGCCGCGCGCTTTTTTGCCGAGCGGTCCATAAGCAGCTTGTTGCTGACGACGATCAGAACGAACGCCGCGACGCCGAGCAGGCATATAATATTGCCCCACTTCACCGGCTCCGGCTTATATTCGAGCGTCAGATCGTGAGTTCCGGGCTCGAGCGAGAACGTCAGCAGCGCGTCGAGCACCTCTTCCGTTTCGACCTCGACTCCGTCGCAGGTGACGACCCAGCCCTTGTCGTACGTGATCGACGTGAATATCTGCGTCTTTCCCTCCGGTACGGTGATCTTTCCGGCGATAGTGTCGTCGGTATACGACGTCACCGTCATGGGATTCAGATTCAGCTCCGTCATCACTTCTTCGTATACTTCCGTATCGAGATAGTAGAAATACGGCACCGCTCCCTCAACGTAAAGTTCATCCTTTTTCGGCTCGAGAGAGACCGTTATCTGCTCGCCTGCGTCGAACTGTCCGAGGTCTATTATCCTGAAAGATTCGTTCTCGTAATAAGTGCCCATCGACGAGCCGTTGAGATAAAGGTTTGCGTCCCTCGTATATTCGCTCGGGAAATAGCAGTAAAGAGGATCGTTCGAATCAATGTTTATCGTGTAGTTGATCCTCGCGTTCAAATCATCGGACAGCTTTTCATATTTATAATGACCCGCGATGGTTCTCTCTTTAATGTTCTCTACCCTTATCGGCTCCATATCCGCTTCGCGGAACACCTTTTTATCGCAGTCCGCCGATATCATGTAGGCGGTAAGAACGTTCATGCGCTCGAGCGGGGACGATATGCGCGTGTCGGTGAACGGCGCGTTCGTCAGCGTCTGTGAGACGGCGGTGCATATCGACATGGCGTACGGGTTGAGATACGTCTCAATATCTTTGTTGTCCCCTGCGCCCTCATATTCGAAGATCTTTTCCGCCTCGTAAACCCGGTCGCCCTTCTCGGCTATGATATATTTTATACCGAGCAGTGAGTCGGAAACGGGAGTTTCTCCCAGATATTTCGACCAGTGAGACCTCGAAGAGTAACCCATCTTCGCAAGGAACTCGACGGTCTCGGCGTTAAGAGTCGACGTCGAACCGGAAATACCGTAGATACCGAGCGCCATATTGTCGTTCGTCTTTCTCACAAAGGTCTTTTCGAATCTGTAGAACGAATCGTCATATTCCTTTATATCGTCTACAGCGACTGACGCTCTGGAGATAAGATTCCTGTATCCCGTACGGTTCGAGAATACGACGTCATCGTCAAGGTCGTCGAAGTTAACGAGTCCCGCGGCGAACATCTCGCCGCACACGAGAAAGATCAGCGCGCTGCGCGCGAGGGCGGACAAATGGATCTTTTTCGCCCTGACGCCCCGGAGCAGAAGAACGTAAACGAACATTATCAGGATCGAAGGCAGGACCGCCTTCATATCGTCGAGGTTGTCGTAGCCGAGTTTCTGGAGAACGACGAGCGCGGCGACGGATACGGAGAAGGTCGCGATCACATATCCGAACTTTATCTCTTTGATATGCTCAAACACTCTGAAAGCCCAGTAAAGCAGGAAGAAACAGAGCATATAAGCGTATCTGTAATTGAGCCAGTTGGGTCTTTGCATCCCGTGCCATACGAGGTCGAGCGTACTTATGTTCATACTGACGCCGAAAAACACGACGATGACTGACGATACTATCTTCTCGCGAAGCGGTATCTTTTTGCAAATGAAATAAAGAGGGGCGATAAGCAGAGTCAGCATACCCGTATAAAGGAACGGAAGCCCCTCGGGTCTTACGGTATCGTACGAGCCGAAATAGAGTTTAGTCAGCGCGTTTGCGATATCGAAATTCATCTTAGGCGCGAACGACGGGTCAGAAAACGTCGTTTTGCCGAAAGTCAGCGAATAGTAAGTCGGGATTATTATGACCGCTCCGATACATACCGCGCAAAGCGAGGCGAGACCGAAACGAAGAAGGCACTTCGGAAAATGGAACCTTACCCCTCTCGGATCCCTCTCTTCTCTTTTCATCGACGCATAACACAGGAAGAAATATACGGCGGAAAAGATGCAGGTCATATATCCGATATAAAAGTTGCTGAGAATACAGAATGATAATGAGACGACGTAAAGCGACATCTTGCCTTCCCGTATGATCTTGCGTATGCCGTACATCACTATCGGGAGCAGAATGATGTTGTCAGTCCACATGAGGTTGTGCTGCATTACGACGGCGTACGCGCAAAGCGCCCACATCGTCGAGAACATCACATTCGCAACCGGCGCGCGAGGTCTTGTTTTATGTACGAAAAATCCGAACGTAAAACCGCAAAGACCGCACTTGAGAACGAGAAGCGTATAGATCGCTTCCGTTATGTTTTCTTTCGGGAAAAGCGCGACGATAAAGGAAAGAGGGCTTGCGAGGTAGTACGCGAAAATGCCCATGAACTCGCCGCCGAGCGCGCGCCTGAACGAATAGACGAAGCTGCCGCCGTTCTTGATTATGTCGCGCAAAGCTTCGAAAAAGTAGACGTACTGACCGTTGAGATCGAGCACAAGAACGGAGCCCTCTCCGTTCGGATATACCCCTCTGAAGAAGTACATCAAAAAGAGGAGCAGAGCGGGGACGGCAAAGCACAGTCCGAGGTATTTTTTGCCGTAAAGGCGGTCTCTCACCTTCGCGACGGCGCAAAAAAACTTCCCGCGATTCCTTGAAACGGGTATCTCGTCGTCATTTATATCGTCTGTCAAAAGCACGGCGTCATCTGTGACTGCGTCTGACGCGCCGCCTTTTATGATATCCATATCATCCATATGAATCTTCTCCGAAGCAACAGCGGCCTTCCGTTCGACCGCATAATCATTGATATTATATCATAAAGAGCGGCAAAAGTAAAGATATCTCAAAATATTGAATATCAAATATTGTTTATATGTAAATAATAACTTTCAAATATTGACTCATAAAGAAATTTTTGATATAATATTTTAATATAAAAGTAAAATGGAGAAATATGCCGTGAGGATCCTTGGACTTGACCCCGGTATCGCCATTGTGGGCTGGGGAGTTATCGATTCGGAGAATTTCAAATACAAAAGCGTCGCGTACGACTCTATTATGACGCCCGCGGGACTCGCGGTCGAAGAACGGCTGAACATGATATACGACAGTCTTTCGAATATCATGGAAACGTACCGTCCCGAGGTCATGGCGGTCGAGGAGCTTTTCTGGAACACAAACCAGAAGACGGGTATCGTCGTGGCTGAGGCGAGAGGCGCGATCCTTCTTTGCGCAAAGCGGCACAACATACCGATCGCAGAGTATACCCCGCTTCAGGTAAAGCAGTCGGTCGTAGGGTACGGCAGAGCCGAAAAGCGCCAGGTCATCACGATGGTGACGACACTGCTCAAGCTTCCGAAGCCCCCGAAGCCGGACGACACAGCGGACGCTCTCGCGCTCGCAGTATGTCACGCGAACGTCGGCGCGTCGGCGCTCTCCAAATACTACAAGATGTAAGGATACGATATGTGGGTTAGCGATAAATGGACCGATTACGAGCTTCTCGACGCCGAAGGAGGAGAGAGACTCGAACGGTGGGGAGATAAAATACTGATACGCCCCGATCCTCAGATAATATGGAATGGCGAGCGCACGGATAAAAGATGGCGCAACGCCGACGGAGTATACCGCCGTTCAAAGAGCGGAGGCGGCGCGTGGGTCGTAAATAATATGCCCGAGAGCTGGTGCGTCTCGTACGGTGATCTGACGTTCAAGCTGCGCCCGATGGGATTCAAGCACACGGGTCTTTT
>JAFXNX010000188.1 GCA_017529175.1 Clostridia bacterium | reverse complement strand
GCGTCCGACGGTAAATCTCTTTGCACGGACGGCACGTGGAAAGCTTCCTGTTCAGACAACAAGCTGCTTGCCGCAGGGGAAACTTTGAGTCTCGGATTTGCAAACCTCAACCGCGCGGCGGCAAACGACACGTACACGTTTACGGCGCAGTGGAAAGAGATCGTGATCGAAGTTGCATCCCCGGGTGACGCGGACGGCGACGGCGCGATTTCGATGATGGATCTGTCCGCCATCAAATACTTTATCGCGATAGGCGGAAGCGACGGCGGGATCATCGGCGCGAACTGCGACGTGAACTGCGACGGCGTCGTAAACTTCAAAGATATCTCCGATTTGAAAGTGCTTATCGCAGGATAATATCATTTTGTAAATACTTGAAACAGAGAAGACGCTCCGGCAAGGAACGTCTTCTTATTTTTATGTGGAAAAAAGAAATAATATGTGCTATAATGAACGTATAACGGTCAAGGAGAAAGAAGACGTGAAGCCATACACTCATAAAGTAAAGTATTATGAAACCGACAAGATGGGGATAACTCATCACTCGAATTACATACGCTGGATGGAAGAAGCGCGCCTTGATTTTCTCGAGCAGCTCGGATGGGGCTACGAAAAGCTCGAGGAAGAAGGTATGATATCCCCTGTCACGGCTATTGAATGCCGTTACAAAGCGAGCACTACTTTTCCCGATAAAATCGAGATCACAGTATCTGTATCGGAGTTCAAAGCGGCAGTCCTCAAGCTGTCATATCTTATGAAGAATCAAAGCGGCGACACCGTCTTTGAAGGACGAAGCGAACACTGCTTTTTGAACAAGGAAGGCAGGATAATACGGCTCAAGCGCGAATACCCGGAGTTTTGCGACCTGCTGATCTCACTCACAGAGGAAAACAGCGATGCTTGATATTATCGTCGGCAACGTATGCAGTCTGTGCGCTATGGTGACTGATTCCATAAGCGGAACGAGAAAAAAGAGAGGCCAGATACTCGGCATACAGATCATAAGTCAGTTCTTTTATGCGGCGGGCTCCATAGTGCTGAAAGGCTACAGCAGCACCGCGCAGAACTTCGTCGCGATACTCCGCAATCTTGCGGCGATAAAAAACGTCAAATACAAAGCGATCGAGTGGATCCTGATCTCGCTCGGAGTCGGACTCGGGATCGTTTTCAACAACCGCGGACTTCTCGGATGGCTTCCGATCGTCGCAAATCTGATCTATTCCGTTGCGATATTCAAGTTTAAGAATGAAGTCGCTCTGAAAATAGTATTTATTATAAATCTGCTGATGTACACGGCTTTCAGTATAGTGATACAAAACTACGTCGGAGCCGTTGCAAACACTGTGGTCGCGATAATCACGGCGATATCTCTTATAAAGACGAAGCGCGACGCCGCCTCCGGCGCGGAGCGTGACGATCTATAATCCCTGATCGTCAAGCCAGAAGTCGAACTCTTCCTGATCCGCCTCGTCCTCATACCGCGCCGCTTTATTTTTCCGCTTGACGCCGAAGACGGCGCGGATGATGCGAAAAGGTATACTTATTATGTACAACACCGCTTGTACCAGCGCGACGAGCGCGAGCAAAAGCGCGCAAGCTATTACCGTTGCCATAATATGCCTCCTCTCATTCTTTACAACAGGATTATATCACAGCAGCAGTACGATAATCAGGACTCATTTCACAAATGAAACTGCGCAGGTCATCCTGCGCCGTTTCTTATTTTATGACGCGACTCGGAGAAGCGTCACGACTTCGCGTTTTCCTTTTTTCTGAAAATATCCAGAACGTGATTTGAAAGTCCGACTGTATCGGGACGCTCGCACGACGAAAATACGTATCTCATATACATATCGAACATTTCGTCGGACATCTCGTCGATCCTCTCCTGCATCATATACGTGAGCATATCGACTCCTACGTAATGTAGCCGCTCGACGTCGAAACCCTTCATCAAGTCGTCTATCTCTTCTTTGCGGTACATCTGCATGATCTCTTCGGGAGTTGAATAGAGTTTAAAGGTGTCGTGATCTATCAGATGATCGTATCTGCCTCCCTCGAAGCCGCCTCTTTTAAATCCGAAGTGGCAGACAACGGAGTCGTTCGTAATATACGCCGCGAAAACGATCCCGCCGGGTTTCGTGACTCTTATCGCCTCGCTCATAGCGCGTTTTGCGTCATCTTCCGTATATAAATGATACATAGGTCCGAAAAGCAGAGTGACGTCGTAGGTGTCCGCCGGAATGAAGCCGAGATCAAGCGCGTCGCCTTGTCTTACAGTTATGCGCTCGCCGGGCTCGGTGTTCGCCTTGAAAACTTCTATATTGTGCGGCACGAGCTCTACCGCGTCGACCTCATAACCGCGTCTTGCGAAATAGTGGGAATATCTTCCCGACGCCGCGCCGATCTCGAGGATGCGCTCCCCCGCGTTGAGATATTTTTCAACGTAGCGTACGGTCGTAAGGAATTCAACGAGGTTGTGCTTTGCGTCAAAACGCGCGTCCTCGTTGCAGTGAGTTGAGTAATACTTGTTCAGCGCTTCGATCCTTTCCATTTTGCCCACCTCCCGGGAAATAAAAACACGGCGGTATAAGCCTTCTCTTCCTAATTTATATCGCCGCTGTCTTCGTTATTGACCGCCTCTCCGCTCTGTCTTGTAAACGGTACGACGATATATGCCGATCTTCCGCCCTGCAAACAGAGCGGCCGCGGCGGCATATTTGATATTCATGAAATCGTTATCCTTCATCGTCGCATCTCCCGTTTGAATTTTAATTATTGTATCACCCTTAACTTCGTTTGTCAACGGATGAGGGCGAATCTTTCCATTGTTTTTTACCGTGCGAGGGGGCCGGTAAAAAATCCCTATAATTAATAATATGCACAAATAAATACTTGATTTTATATTTAATATATGTTATAATCACTATAGATTATTATAACGGGAGAAAAAGATGAAGAAGTTTCTATCGATCCTACTGTTGACGGCAATACTTGCATCAACTCTATGTTTTGCGATACCGTCCGGCGCAAGAACGTACGGTTATCGCCTCGGAGACGTCAACGACGACGGCAGAATATCGATTAAAGACGTTGTTTTGCTGAAGATGTATCTTGCCGGAATATCGTCCGTAAAGGATGTTTGCGTAAAATCCGCCGATGTGAACAAAAGCGGCTCCGTTGAGCTCTCCGACATCTCTCAACTGAAAGGTACAATTTCCGGCGACATTGACGCCGAGCTTAACAATGACAACGGAAAGTATAAAGTAACCGAACTCAAGATCGCGGGACGTAATATATCGAGATATACTATCGTCATTCCCGCGGAGACAAGAACTTTCAGCCATTATTATGCGAAGCTGAAAGACGGTCTGAGCGAACCGATCGATTACAACAACGCAAACAACTATACGTATCAGGATGTGACCGTAACACTCAACTCGATGGGATATTCAGCGGACGTTCTTCAGGCGAAGATCAATAAAGCGTGCGGGATAACGCTCAATATCGCAGATTCGGACGACACGGTAAACACATACAAGATCATATACAAGTATGACACCGCCGGCACGATGGGGCTCGGCAAAGAAGGTTTCGACTTCAGCTTTGACTCCGACGGAAACTTCGTTATAACCTGCGGAACTCTGAGAGGATGTCTCTACGCGACTTACGAGTTTCTTGAAAAATTCTGCGGCTACACTTTCCTCACCGGTAACTACTACGACGCGGGGCACGAGTATCTCGCTACCCTTGCCTCATCCAACGTTCCCGCTGATTTCCACGACCGTCAGACTCCGGGATTTGAATACCGCGCGGTCGCCGGCGCGGCAACGACGAGCAAAACGAGCGGAGACAGATCGAAGGACAATTTCCTTGCTCTTCGTATAAACGCGTCCGAGGACTCCGCGTACGCGGCATATAAGGGCGACTACGTCGCCGATTACGGCGGAGCGGAAGGAACATCGTACGTTCACGCCCATTCGTTCGCATATTATGACGCGGGCTGGGGCAACACAGCGGGGATCGACTCGATCGGAGGAAATACTCAGCCGTGTATGACAAACAGCACGTTTATCAGAAAGTGCTACGATTATATGTGCGCGATCGTCAACAGACGAGATCAGATACCGGGTTATCAGTACACTCAGATAACCTGCTCTCCCAACGACAACGGAAACTTCTGCGTATGCAATAACTGTAAAACAGTATACCGCGCAGAGGGCAGTATGTCCGGAGCGCTGATAAGGCTCTGTAACGCTGTCGCGGGAGGGGATCCTTCAATGCCCTTCTTCACCTATTACCCCGAACTCAAAATTTACACCTGCGCTTACGCAGGACTCCAGAAGCCGTGCGTCACGGCTCCCAGATCAAACGTTGTCGTTTGCTTCTGTCCTGTCGGATGCAACTGCCATCTGCTGAGCAATACTACCGAGAGTGGAAACCCGAGACTTGCAATGAGCACAAACACCGGAGTTTCTGCGGGAATAGGCGAGAAGAACAGCTACTACATGGACTGGCTCGACGGCTGGCTCGCTCTTACTCCCAACGTGTACTTCTGGTACTACTCCGTCAACTTCGTATATTACATCTCGCCCGCGCCGAATCTTTATAATTTCTACGAAGATACGAAATTCCTTTACAACAAAGGCGTAAAAGGTTTGTACTTTGAAGGAAACAAAGACTCCATCGACAACACGTTTGAATGTCTGAAGGCATATCTGCAGTCGAAGATAATGTGGAACCCGAATATGTCAGCTGCGGAATACGTCGGATATATGGATAAATACCTTGAGCTTCAGTACGGACCCGGTTGGACATATATCAAGGACTATATAGTGCTCGTCGAGAACACACTTAAGTCGAGCGGATGCTGGACGGACAACTTCGACGGTCCGTGGGGAATGTATAACAAGAGCGCGTTCGCGTCGAACTTCGAAACGGTCGTAAACCTCTTCGATTCCGCTTACGCCGCTGCTGAAAACAACAGGCAAAGAGAGCGCGTAGATATGACGAGAGTCCACGCGTACTTCCTCGGTTTGTCCGCGACGTACGGCTCGGGTTCTTCAAACTATAACTCGCGTTATTCATGGCTTTGGAATTATATCAATGACCGTCCCAGTTTCAGAATCAAAACTTCGTTTAGCGGAGACCCGGCTCACGGATCAAACTTCCCGGCGAGCGCCTCCGACGTACGAGACACTATGACGTGGCTCGGATCGAATTATACGGGTGTCTGGACAGGAGCGATGTATCAGCCTATTGTAAATTCGTGGTCATAACGTAAAATCATAATAAAAGATACGGCGGTATAAGTCATCAACTTATACCGCCTTTTTATGGTTTATCAGTTGCTTATCGGATGATGTACCGGCGGGGTGTTCGACGACAGTCCCGCGAGAGTATAACCGTTTTCAATGCAGTACTCAATTATCTGCGGCAGCGCTTCGGCAGTCGTCTCTTTCCCGTAGGAATCGTGCATCAGAACGATATTACCTCTTCCCTGTCTCAGGTAGCTTGTCACGTTTGAGACTATGGTATACGCGGATACGTACCCGCCCGCGGCGTCCTGCGACGACACGTTCCAGTCGAAATAGTGATACCCCGTCTGTTCGGCAAGAGGGCAAAGAGCTGACATAACGCCGGCGCAGTAATTTCTGCTGACCGTATTCGACGATCCGCCGGGAAACCTCGTGATGTCCGTCGAATAGCCGAAATCGGCGACAAGCTTGTCGTGGAGTTTCGTGATATTCTCAAGCCCCGCCTCGGGACTCGTATATATTATCGAATAGTCGTGCGAATATCCGTGGATACCTATCGTATGCCCTTCGTTGATCGCTCTCGCTACAAGAGCGGCGTTCGCCGCGCTGTAGTTCAGAATGAAGAACGTCGCCTTTACGTTATACTGTGCGAGAATGTCGAGGATGCGCGGCGTCATATAACTCGGCCCGTCGTCAAACGTGAGATATACCGTCGACTCGCTGACGACCCCGCCCCCTGTTATTCCGCCTTCGACGGGCACGGGCTTTTCGACTACAACGACCGTTCTCTCGACCGACGAGGAGTTCCCCTTCGAATCGGACGCGGCGTACTTTACGGTGTAAGTTCCGGTCTTTGAAGTATCCGGCGCCCCCTCTTGCACGACTTCAACCGTTCCTTCAAACGCATCGGACGCCGTCGCTCCCGGATCGCTCCATGCGCCGCCGACAGTCAGATACATCGCCTTGGCGCCGTTTATGGTTATAACGGGCGCGGCGTTATCAATGACCGTCAGTTTTCTCGCCGTCTCCGCTTCATTTCCCGCTTTATCCGATATCTTATAGCGGAACGTAAAGTTCCCCTCTTTCCCCTCGACATAATCAGACTCGATCACGATCAAGTCGGAAATATCCCCGTCGAGGTCGTC
>JAFXNX010000187.1 GCA_017529175.1 Clostridia bacterium | reverse complement strand
GGCGAGCGTTTCGCCCTTTACTCCGAGCAGTTTCATTTTCACGTCGTTCGAGTATGAGACGACGCCGCCCGCGAACACGTCGGACGAGCCGGGAACGTCCGTTATCAGTTTCGAAACGAGCCCTCCCGTACAGCTCTCCGCCGTCGCAAGGGTCAGCTTTAATGACGCAAACAGCTTTACTGCCGCGCTTTCGGTTTTTTCAGACATACCGTCTCCGTTTTCACAAATTACTTCATTATAATTGTATCACAAAGCTCGCCTGAGTTCAATATCCCGCGTCAAATTTTAACCGTGCGCCTATGTGACGCGTATCTGTTGACTTATCCCGAAAATAATAGTATAATATAAAATACGTTACAATATTTTGTATTTTAAGGAACTGATATGCTGGCAGAAAAAGCGATCGAAACACTGAAGGGCGGCGTCGCGGATAAATTCATCGCCGACGTGCTCGGAATAGAAAAAGACAGGATCGAAGAATACAAGGCGCGCGCCGCAGGCGCTATAGAGAACTTTTGCGCTCTCTACGGCGCGGAAAGGGATATTTCCGTGTTCTCCGTCGGCGGAAGAAGCGAGATATCGGGCAACCACACCGACCATAACGGCGGGCGCGTTATCGCCGCCGCGGTCAACCTCGACATTATCGCCGTCGCCTCGATGAACAACGACGGCGTCGTAAGAGTAAAGAGCGAGGGGTTCGACGAGGACATAGTCCCCCTTGATACGACGGGCGCGCCGAGGGAGGAAAGATTCTTCAAGTCCGACGCGCTCATCGCCGGAGTCGCTCACGCGCTGAACGCCCGCGGATATACGCTCGGCGGATTTGACGCGTATACGACGTCGAACGTCATAAAGGGCTCGGGGCTCTCGTCCTCCGCGGCGTTCGAGGTCATGATAGGCAAAATATTCTCGTCGTTCTACTGCGGCGGCAACGTCGACACAAAGGAGATCGCAAAGTCGGCGCAGTACGCGGAAAACGTATATTTCGGAAAGCCCTGCGGACTTATGGACCAGATGGGTTGCGCCGAGGGCGGGCTTATCACGATTGATTTTTCATCCCCCGATCCGGACGTCCGAAAAGTCGATTTTGATTTCTCAAAGTCCGGACTTTCCCTGTGCATCACGAACACGGGATCGAGCCACGTCGATCTGAACGACGATTACGCGTCCGTTCCCGCGGAAATGAAACAGATCGCGTCCCACTTCGGGGCAAAAACTCTCTCTTGCGTGGACGAAGAGGACGTCGCGGATAACATTCCCGCGCTTCGGGAAAAATTCGGAGACCGCGCGGTCATGAGAGCGCTCCATTTCTACGAAGAAAACAAGAGAGTCGGGCGTCAGGTAGCATCTCTTGAAGCGGGCGATACGGACGAATTTTTAAGACTTGTGCGCGAGTCGGGCAAGTCGAGTTTTTCATACCTGCAAAACGTATGGTCGACCGCGGACGTAAGAAGTCAGGGTACGTCGGTGGCGCTTTGTCTGTCCGACAGATTCCTTGCGGGGCGCCGCGGCGCGGCAAGGATCCAGGGCGGCGGATTCGCCGGCACTATCGAAGCGTTCATCCCGACGGAGGACGCCGCGGAATATAAGAAAATGATGGAAAAAGTATTCGGCGAAGGAAGCTGTCACATTCTGTTTATCAGACCGTCCGGCGCCGTAAAGATAATATAACATCTTGTGAGGGGCGAATTATGAAACTCAACCTTCCCAACAAGCTCACACTTCTTCGCATACTGCTGGTCCCCGTTTTTCTCGTTCTGTTGATAGCGGTAGACTTCGGCGGCGATACGACCTCGCGCATCGTATGCGCGGCGCTGTTCGTCGTGACCTGTCTTACCGACACTCTCGACGGCATTATCGCGAGGAAATACAATATGGTAACGAATTTCGGCAAATTTCTCGATCCGCTCGCGGATAAATTCATCGTTTTCGCGGCGCTTCTCGGAATACTCGTCAAATATCCTTATCTGAACCGCGTGTTCGTATGGGCGGCGGCGATCGTCATGTTCAGAGAACTCGCGGTCACGTCCATGCGCCTCGTCGTCGCGTCGAAAAACGTCGTAGTCGCGGCGGGCATCCTCGGAAAAATCAAGACTGTGTCTCAGATGATCTGCATAACGCTCATCATTCTCGAGCCGGTCATCCTCCCCGCGTCACTTTACGAGTCTCACATCATCGTATACGTCATGACAGGCATTATGACGGTGATGACGCTCTGGTCGGGGATAGATTATTTTGTAAAATACGGAAAATACATAACGGCAGAAAAATAAATTAACGGAGAATATATAATGATAGGCATAATCGGAGCAATGGATATCGAGGTCGATATCTTAAAACAAAGCGTTTCATCCCCGGTCACGACCACGGTGTCCGGTATAAATTTCGTCTCAGGACGCCTCTTCGATCACGACGTCGTCATCGCAAAATGCGGGATCGGCAAAGTTTTTGCCGCTATGTGTACGGAAGCGATGATGATAAACTTCAAGCCGGAGCTGATCATAAATACCGGAGTTGCGGGCTCTCTTTCCGACAAACTCCACACGATGGATGTCGCAATAGCGCGCGCCGTCGTTCATCACGATTTTGACGCTTCCGACATCGGCGACGAAAAAGGGCGCGTCAGCGGACTTGACTCCATTGAGATACCGTCCGACCCCGCGATCTCTCTCGCTCTCGAAGGGATAATTAAGGGATTCGGCATAAACTGTGTCCACGGCGTTATCGCCTCGGGCGATCAGTTCATATCCGACAGGGACAAAAAAGAAGAGATAAAGAACGAATTCTCCGCCGTTGCGTGCGATATGGAAGGCGCGTCTATCGGGCAGGTCTGTCTTGTCAACAAGATCCCGTTCACGATAATTCGCTCTATCTCCGATTCCGCCGACGACAACTCCGGAATGGATTACGCGACGTTCGCAGCAGCAGCCGCGCGGCAGAGCGCGAAGATCGTCGAGAACTTTATCATGAGCCTTTGACGCTCGGCAAAACTATCCCGAAAAAATAAAACCCGAAATTGTTTCGGGTTGAGGCTGCAGACAAAGTCTGCAGCCTGAGTCAGAGTGAGAGAAACGCCGATAGATTTTGCGATCTTGCCATCGTCGGCGTAGTTACCGTTCGGGGTCCTCAAAAATCGTTAGATTTTTGGGGCTCTCGGATACGGTAGAGGGCAAGATCGCAGGCGAGGGGTTCCCCTAAGCGCACGAAGTAAGCTTTGGGGGTTCCGAGGAAGGCAATGATGGCGGGCATTTTGCCCGCCATTGATCGTTTGTTTGCGTTATCTGTTTGTATCTGTTATGCTTACGTCGTCTTTTTGGCTTT
>JAFXNX010000186.1 GCA_017529175.1 Clostridia bacterium | reverse complement strand
TAAGGAAAAGCCAAAAAGACGACGCAAGCATAACAGACACAAACAGATAACGCAAACAAACGATCAATGGCGGGCAAAATGCCCGCCATCATTGCCTTTTTGCGATCTTGCCCTCTACCGTAGACTACTACGCCGACGATGACGAGATCGCAAAATCTACCGTCGTTTCTCTCACTCTGACTCAGGCTGCAGACTATGTCTGCAGCCTCAAACGGCTGTATCGTTAATTGATACAGCCGTTTTTCTTTTTTTATTCTATAGTAAATTTTGCGTCAGAGAGCTGAGAATTTTGCAGCGCCGCCGCCCGTGATGTATTTGAGTACGACGGTCAGCGAAACGAGGAGAATTACGCTTACGACCGAGAGATACGTAATGCAGCCGACGCCCGACAAGAGCGCAAAATACAAAATTCCGATGAGCGCGGAAAGACCGAAGCCCGAAAGCATCGTCACGAGAACGCTTACGCTCTGTTTGATCACGACGATCTCACGCGTCCAGTTGAGATTCGGTCTCATCAGTCCGAAGACAAGTCCGATCCCCGCGCTGAGCGCTGCGAACAAGAGCGGTATCAATATAATGAATACCGTTTCCGTACCGCTGAAGCCGAGACCGAGGGAGGCGCAGACGGAGAGGAAAAGCGCGGGGGGCGCTGTCAGGATAAAGTGCGCCATATACTTTGACAAAAGCACCGATCTCGCATCGACCGGAACGGTCTTCAAGATCCAAAGAGTCCCGCCTTCAAGAGATATCGACGGCGCCGAGATCATATTCATCGAAGCGATAAGACATATCACGGCGCATATGGCGACCGCCGCCCCTCCGGGGAACGGTTCCTCAATCATCGGAAGGATCGCCGCAATATCGCCGCCTTTTATCAGAATGAATATCCCGAGCACGGGCATCATCACCGTGCCGAGCGCGCCGTTGAGCATATACGACGGACTTGATTTGATCTTTCTGAGCTCTTTGGAAAGAAGCGCGCCGAACGCTCCTTTTTCGCTGTAGCTTTTATTTTTGACCTTTGACGGCGCGGCAGTTGAACTTGCCGTTGCGATCCCGATGAAAGTACGGAACATTATAATAAGGATAGACGCCGTCAACAGCGCAAATATCGCGCCGAATATTAGTATCGATATGACGTCGCCGTCTCCGATCCTGCCGAAGAGGTATACCGGATAAGCCGCGCCTTTGATCTTTTCTCCGTAAAGCGACGCGTTGGCAAGAAGGTCGCGTATCGCGTCCATCGCTTTGAAATAGATAACATAGTAGAGCGCAAGTCCTGCGAGCGCGATGATGACTGTAACAATACTTCTGTTTTTGAGCTTGCGGCTGATCTTTGCAACTACCCAGCCGAGCGCGCACGAGAGAATAAAATCTATGACTGTGACAAAAAACGTAAGAACTATCGCGCCGATAACGCTCGCGGCGTTTTGCGGCGCCATAACGAAGCATACCGCCACCGCGGGTATCATAACGGGAAGCGAATAGAGCGCTCCCATAAGGTACACGCTGACAAGGCGGGAGGTCACTATAGTTTTCGGTTTTATCGGCATTGAAAGAAGCAGTTCGTTGTCCTTTGCAAGATATACTCCGGAATACGTGTTGAAGACGCTACCGATAACCCCCAGGATCACCGCCGCGGATGATACCAAAAGATAGTAGAGCCATCCGAGCCCGGCTTGCGCGAGAGGAACGACCTGAATGGAGAGGAATGTAAACATTCCTCCGATCATGCCCGCCATTATCAGAACAAAGAGAGCGAACATAAGTATTGTCGAGGCGCGGCTCCTCGGGCGGTTTTTCTTGTAATCGTATAAATACGCTCTGAAGATCTCCGCCGTCTGTTTCTTTATAAGCTGTTTAAGCATTGGCGTCCTCCAGTTCCAAAAAGACGCTCTCAAGAGATTCGTCTCCCTTGACCTCTTCCATCGTTCCCGAACGGATCAGCTTTCCTTCCTTGATAATCGCGACCTTATCGCAGAGCTTTTCGGCGACTTCGAGAACGTGTGTCGAAAAGAATATCGCGCCGCCCGCGTCGCATATCCGCCTCATTTCTTCTTTGATAGTATGAGACGCCTTCGGGTCGAGTCCGACGAAGGGTTCGTCCATTATAAGAAGCTTCGGAGAATGGACGAGAGCGGAGATAATGACGAGCTTCTGCTTCATACCGTGCGAGTAGGACGCTACGGGATTTGAAAGCGCACCCGCAAGCTCAAACATATCCGCGTACTTTTTGATAAGCTCGCGTCGCACCTCTTTTCCGACCTTGTAAACGTCGCAGATGAAATTAAGGTAAGCGTCTCCGGTCATATAGTCATAGATGTCCGGATTGTCGGGGATATAAGCGAACTTCTTTTTACACTCGAGAGGCGACTCCTTTATAGATACTCCGTCGATAAGTATTTCTCCTTCGTCAAAATCGAGTATACCGACGCAGGATTTGAGCGTCGTGGTCTTTCCCGCTCCGTTGTGACCTATGAATCCGTATATCTCACCAGGCTTTATGTGAAGCGAAAGACCTGACACCGCCGCAACGTCACCGTACTTCTTTGTCAAACGTTCGATTTTAAGCATAAAATATCCTCCGTATCGTACTGCAATTCAATAAACGCGAAATGCTTTGTGTTTTCGCTTTAAACGCGCCGATCATATCGGCGCGTTCAAAATACTTATATTATGTTTCCCTGCGTCAGAGGTATCGCACCGTCGAGCAGACGGCGCATAGAACTCTCGACATACCCCGTATATTCGCCGAGCGACGAGCACGCCTTGATAAACTCTTCGTACGTATCATCGTGAGCCCGGTGAAGATCGCTTCCGAGCGCAGCGACCTTTCCGGTCTTCAGCCACTTTTCGGCATAGCGTCTGCCTCTTGAGGACAAAAATATGCCCGGATTGAGTTGAGCGAGCACGTTGAGCTCCATGAGTTCCTCAACGTCCCTCTGCTCGTATCTGTCGATATGAGCGATGACGACCGTAAGTCCCGTCATCGTTATTTCATATACAGTTTCGAATAAGGAAGAACTCCAGTTTGCAAACGGCATCTCGAGAAGTATGGTGTTTGTGCCGGATATCGCAAGCTTTTCAAGCCCCTCCATCCTGTCGATACCGTCGCAAATCAGCACCTCCGCGCCGAGGAATATCTCCGGCACATTTCCGCGGTACGCAGCGATCAGTGCCTCCGAGCAGCGTTTTCTTCTTGCGAGAAACTGCTCGAGATTATCTGCAGCCGGGTAAAAATGCGGCGTCGCCACAACTCTTTTAATTCCGTGTGATGATATTATTCCAAGTTGTTTCAAGCTTGTTTCAACGCTGTCGGAGCCGTGATCGGCGGCAGGCAATATATGCGAATGAAAATCAGTCGTTATACCGAGTCCCATGCCGTGTCACCTCCTGACGTCGGATTACCGACGAGAAATCAGTAATTGTTGTAGTAGTTGTTGTTGTAATAGTTGTTATAATAATTGTTGTTGTATCCGTAATACTTGCCGTACTTTGAATACCTGCCGTAACGGTATCTGCCGTAGCGTCCGTATCTGCCGTATCTGCCGTAGCGGTATCTTCCGTACCTGCTGTAGTAGTACCGTCCGTATTTACCGTACTTGCCGGACATTTTGGAATTTATATCGTTGAGGATGAAACCGACGATGTTGATATTCATCTGTTCCATCGTAGAGATCGCAAGTTTCAAGTCGCGTCTGTCGTCTATACCGGACCTGACGACGACCGCATAACCCGTGACGACTTCGCTGATGACCGCCGGGTCCGTAACGAGTCCGATAGGAGGCAGGTCGATAAAGATTATATCGAAGTGTCCTTTTAAGATCTCGATGAGTTTTCCCATTCTGTCCGACGCCAAAAGCTCGGTCGGGTTGGGAGGAGTACCGCCGGAGGTTATGACTTGAAGATTATCGTAGGAGGTCTTCTTTATCGCTTTGTCGACCGCGTTGCCGCTTCCCGCCAGAAGTTCGCTTATGCCGAACCCCTTTTCCATACCGAATATCTTATGGATGACCGAGTTACGAAGGTCGCAGTCGATAAGAAGAACTTTCTTGTTGAGCTGTGAAAACGAGATCGCGATATTCGAAATAATAAGACTCTTACCGGAGTTCGCAAAACAGCTCGTTATGCCGTATACGGGACAAACTTCACCCTTGGAGGTATAGAACATATTGGTGCGCAAAGTTCTGAACGCTTCGTTTATCGCAAACGGAGACCTTTGTGTAAGCAGTTTACCTTCATAGCTCTTATTACTTGCCTGCTGTTTCACCGTCTTTTCCTCCTTTCGCCTTTTCTTCCGGCTTTACGTTTGACGCCGCCTTTTTATCTTTTTTATTCTTATTCTGCTTTTTATCCGCGTCTTTTGCTTCGGGTGCCGCTTTGGGCTTGCTGTCCTGTACCGTCTCATATCCGTACCCGTAATTATACGCGTTCTTCCCTTTTCTCCGGCTCTTTTCATCCTTTTTGGTCTTTGCGCCGGTGCTCGGCTGATCCTGGTTCACGATAGTCGGTATCGTGCCGATTATCGGATATTTAAAGAATTCGCCGAGGTCCTCTTCGGTATAGATCGTAACGTCGAACATTTCCTTTAAGAAGAATACCGCGAACGACGCCGCCGCGCCGAGGATCGCGCCGAATATCGCGTTTCTCTTTGCCCCGGTGCTGCTCGGCTCCGTCGGCAGTTTCGGATAGTCGACCACGCTGACGTTTCCGCAGTCCACGACGCGCTTGATCTCCGACGGTCCTTTCTCCGCTATGGCGGAAATTATCAGATACGCGCGCTTCGGATCATTGTCCGAGATAGATACTTTGAATATCTCCGTTCCTCCGACAGATGACGCCGTCATTCTCTTTCTGAACTGCGCCGGTGTGTAGTTCACGCCGGATACTTCCGCTATCTGTTCAAGAAAAGTGTCGCTCTTGAATATTTCGATATAAGTGTCGACAAGACTCTTCGCAACGTTCAGGTCGGACTGCGAGATGGAGTTGGTCTGAGAGTTCGTTGCGTTCACGTAGAACTTTGCGTGAGAATAGTATTCGGGCGTTACGAGAAGCTTTGTTGCGACTCCCGCGCCGACTCCGACGATGATACCTATCAATATCATCCATATGATACGGACCCTGAGGACATACAGGAACCGCTCGAAATTTATCTGATTTTTCTTTTCCATTTTTTATCCTCGATAAGCAATAGTTGTGTTGTTCTTTACAGATACTTCTTGACTATCTCTTCCATAAGGGGAAGTTTTTCGTCCATATCCGCAATGAGCTTCAGCTGATTTCTTGCGCGGTCGAGGTTGTGTCCGGGATAATGGATCCTGAAGTAGGTGTCTCCCGTGAGGTAATCGCCGAGGAATCTGACGCCCGTTTCATAAGTCATCAGATACGCTCCCATCGGAAGTCCCATGACTTCGGCTTCGGTCATGGTAGGTCTTAACTCTTCAAGGAAGCCCTTGACGTATATCTCAAAAAGCTCGAGGTCGACGTAGACCTTTTCAAGATCGGTCTCATCCTCTTTCGCGGAGGACGCGCCGAAACGGATGGAGTCGCCGAAATCGTACAGTATGCTTCCGGGCATTACCGTGTCGAGGTCGATAACGGAACGCGCC
>JAFXNX010000185.1 GCA_017529175.1 Clostridia bacterium | reverse complement strand
TAATTCTCTTCTGTCAGCTCCTCTGAGTCTATCCATTCGATCTTAACCTCAACACCTACGCCGTAGCCCGCATGATGAAGTGCCTCGGCTACTGAAAGGTAAGCGTCGTGGAGCTGAACGTATTTTCCTACAAGACCGATGGTGATCTTTCTGTCAAGACTTCTGATACTGTCAACAAGCTTGTTCCATTCAGTAAGATCAGGCTTTGCAGCGTCTATCTTAAGCTCTCTGCAGACTACATCCGACAGACCGTTCTCCTCAAGCATAAGCGGTGCCTCGTAGAGGTTAGGAAGGGTGATATTCTCGATAACGCAGTCCTCCTTAACGTTGCAGAAAAGTGATATTTTTTTGAAAATACTTTCCTCAAGCGGCTCGTCACATCTAAGGACGATGATGTCAGGGCTAACGCCCATACCCTGCAGCTCCTTAACGGAATGCTGGGTTGGCTTTGACTTATGCTCGTCAGAGCCGTGGAGATAAGGAACCAGAGTAACGTGGATGAAGAGGCTGTTCTCCTTTCCAACCTCAAGAGATATCTGTCTTACGGCCTCGATAAACGGCTGTGACTCGATATCACCGATAGTACCACCGATCTCAGTGATGACAACGTCTGCATCGGTCTCATTTCCTACTCTGTAAACAAAATCCTTTATCTCGTTTGTAATATGAGGAATAACCTGGACCGTTGAGCCCAGGTATTCACCTCTTCTTTCCTTATTAAGAACATTCCAGTAAACCTTACCTGAGGTGAGGTTGGAATATTTATTCAGATCCTCATCGATGAATCTCTCGTAATGTCCGAGGTCAAGGTCGGTCTCCGCGCCATCTTCGGTGACGTATACCTCACCGTGCTGGTAAGGGCTCATCGTACCCGGGTCGACGTTGATATACGGGTCGAGCTTCTGAGCCGCCACTTTCAGTCCGCGCTCCTTGAGAAGGCGTCCGAGGGACGCCGCGGTGATACCTTTTCCGAGTCCGGATACGACTCCTCCGGTAACGAAAATATACTTTGTCATATCTGTCACCTCCATCATTTTATTTTCCGCTGTCGCCGTAGTTTGAAAGCACGCGCGCCGACGGATCGTTGACGTTGCATCCTTCCCACGATTTATTCGGCATCCAGAAATCAACTATCATATCCGACTGCCCCGGATAGTATTTTTCAAATATTTCTCTGTAGAGAAGGGACTCTTTTGTAAATGGCGTCGCGTGAGCGTATTTTACGCGCAGCGCATCAAACTCTTCGTCCGTGTATTTACTCTCGGCGTATTCTTTGAGGTAGTCGACCATCGAGTGACCGACCGCGTCCGAAAACGCCGCTTTTTCACGCCACAGAATGCTGTCGGGAAGATATCCGAGTCCTTCGAACGCGTGTCGGAGAAGGTATTTGCCCTTGCCGTACTTATTCATTTTCATTTCTGGATCGAGCGACATAACGTAGCTTGCAAAGTCGAGGTCGCCGAACGGTACTCTCGCCTCGAGCGAGTTTACCGAGATACAGCGGTCGGCGCGAAGCACGTCGTACATATGAAGCTCGTGTACTCTCTTTTCCGCTTCCTTCTGGAATTCTTCCGCTGACGGCGCGAAATCGGTGTATTTGTAACCGAACAGTTCGTCCGATATCTCACCCGTCAGAATTACGCGGATATCCGTTGTCTCGTGAATGGCTTTGCAGACGAGATACATTCCCATACTCGCGCGTATCGTCGTGATATCGTACGTTCCGAGCAGGTGGATAACGTCATCGAGCGACGATATCACCTCGTCAGGCGTCATATAAACTTCGGTGTGATCGGCTCCGATAAAGTCCGCGACTTCCTTCGCGTATTTGAGGTCTATCGCGTCCTCGCTCATACCGATGGCGAAAGTTTTTATCGGCTTTACGCTCTGTTTTGATGCGATCGCGCAGACGAGGGAAGAGTCAAGTCCGCCGGAGAGCAGGAACCCGACCTTCGCGTCTGCGATAAGACGTTTTTCTACTCCGGTTATCAGTTTTTCACGTATTTTTGCGCAGGCGACTTCAAGTCCGTCGCGGCATACCGCGTCAACTGCCGAAATATCTCTGTAGCAAGTGAAGGCGCCGTCCTTATAGTAGTATCCGGGAGGGAACGGCAAGATCTTATCGCACATTCCGACGAGGTTTTTCGCCTCGCTCGCGAAAACTATGGCGCCGTTTTTGCCGTAACCGTAGTAGAGCGGTCTTATACCGAACGGGTCGCGCGCGGCGATATATTCGCCTGACCTTGAGTCGTATATTATCATCGCGAATTCGGCGTCGAGCTTTGCGAACATACCGACGCCGTATTCAAAGTACATAGGCAGGATTATCTCGCAGTCGGAATCGCTCTTGAAAGCGTATCCTTTTGCCTTCAGCTTTTCGCGCTCCGCCTCGAATCCGTAAAGCTCACCGTTACACACGACAAGACTTCCGTCAAGCTCGAAAGGCTGCATTCCGCTCGGCGTCAGTCCCATTATCGAGAGACGGTGAAATCCGAAAATACCGTTTCCCGCGGAAACGATACGGCTGTCGTCGGGTCCGCGGGATCTTGTCTTTTCAAAACATTTTGTAAAAGTGTCTGTATCGGCGCATTCGCCGCAATATCCTATGATAGAACACATAATAAACTCCTATTCAACGTCCTGCAGGGCGTCGTATCCTTCTTCTCCCGTGCGTACTTTTACAACGTTTTCAACGTCGTAAACGAATATCTTTCCGTCTCCGATATGCCCCGTGTAAAGGACGCTCTTCGCGGTTTCGATGACGTGGCGTACGGGAACTTTGCTGACTACGATGTCAACTTGAATTTTCGGAAGCAGATTTGCTTCGACAGGGACGCCGCGGTAGTATTCCGGCTGACCCTTTTGCGCGCCGCATCCGAGCACGTGAGATACCGTCATGCCCGTGATACCGATCTCGATCATGGCGTTCTTGAGAGCTTCAAAGCGCTGCTCTTTGCAAATGATCTCGATCTTGGTGAATTTCGGTGATCCGTCGTCGAATGATGCGACCTTCTTGACAGGTATCGCCTCGACCGGCGGCACGTCGCCGACTACTGTAACGGCGCCTGCATATCCGTAATCGAGACTCTCGACAGCGGGTACGAAATCGGCGTATGCGCTCGGAAGACCGTGCTCGGTCTTGTCAAGCCCTTTGATCTCTTCTTCGCTGCTCACTCTCAGACCTATCGTCTTCTTGAGAACGAAGAACGTGGCGCTCATCATAACCGCGGTCCACGCAAGGATCGCCGCGATACC
>JAFXNX010000184.1 GCA_017529175.1 Clostridia bacterium | reverse complement strand
GTGCAAAATGAAAAGAATAATGTCTGTTATTATGGCAGCTTTCATAATCACTGCGCTGCTCAGTGTGAGCGTTTGCGCGGAGACTAAATATCCGAGTCCTTCCGACAGAGACTATTACGTTGCATCCGTTGTAAATGCTCTGTCAAGCCATATGATAGTTGAGGTGCGCAGGGACGGTAAGATCTTCAGGGATGAATACAGGGACGGCGGACATCCGGTAGTGGCTCTCGAAAAGGGTCTTCTTCCGGCGGTCGGAAAGTGCGCAAAGACTGACACGGGAACGAAGGTCACCTTCTATCCCGATGATACGATATTTGAAACCGTTGAATTTAAGCCGGAAGTAATTTCAAAGCATTTAAAGGAATCTGCTTTCCTTAACAAAGGGCTTATCATAAATTCAATATATAATTAATAATTATCATTAAAATCATTGAAAAATAATTAAGAAATGCGGAATTTCGTTTGCGTAAGCGGAAATAATATAATATAGAATATTGACAAATCGTCGACTGCGTGCTATCATATATATGTATATTTATATAATCTATTCACGAGGTGTGCAAAATGAAAAGAATAATGTCTGTTATTATGGCAGCTTTCATAATCACTGCGCTGCTCAGTGTGAGCGTTTGCGCGGAGACTAAATATCCGAGTCCTTCCGACAGAGACTATTACGTTGTTGAAGTAACGGTCGACGGCGACGAGGGCGGTACCGTAACGGTCGACGTACCGACAGTCCCGAAGGGCGATACGGTAAAGATCAGCGCAAAGCCCGACGACGGTTACGAATTCGGCGGCTGGACTTTTGAGGGCGATTTCGACTGGATCGAGGGCGACGCAAACTCTCCCGAGATCGTGATCAGACCGAAAAGCGACGTGAAATTCATCGCTAAATTTATCGGAAAAGGCGGCGGCAAAAAGGACACCGACAAGGAGTCTCCCGAAACAGGGTATGACAATAGCGCGGCGTTCGTTGTAATGGCGGCTCTCGTCGTTTCCGCATCGTCCGTCATCGTTGCAGGAAGAAAGAAATACAGCAAAGAAAAATAAACGATAATATAAATTTGATCAAAGACCTCGGTTATCTGTTCCAAGGAATGAATAACGGGGGTCTTTTGAATGAAAAAGAGGTGCTCGGGTAAATGGGCTTGAAGAAGGACAGAAGAAAAGTTGACCGGATATATATTATTTCCATAATAGCTTTTGTAATTATCATAGCGGCGTGTTTTTTGTACCTGTACAAATGCACTCCCATGTTTCACAGGAATTCGGGCATAGCGCCGGGAGCCGAGAGCGTCGGACCGCCGGAAACGGTAGTCGTACCGGACGATACCGGAACGGGCGAGACCGCGGAGCCGGAGCTTCCGAAGAATCCCGTCAATTTCTCGAAACAAATGGAGATAAACGACGAGATATACGCGTGGATATACGTGCCGAACACAAACGTTAATTATCCCATCCTTCAAAGCAGGGTCGACGATCTTTATTATCTTCGCCGCGGCCTTGACAAGGAATACGATATTTCCGGCGTCGTTTTCACTCAATCACATAACAAAAGAGATTTTTCCGATCCCGTAACGCTCATTTACGGGCACAATATGACAGAGTACGGGACGATGTTCGCGACCCTTCACAACTTTGAGGATGAGGAATTCTTCAAGGAGAACGACACGTTTTATATCTATGCGCCGGGACACATCTACACATATAAGATAGTATCGGCGTACAGGTACGACGACCGTCATATCATGAATTCTTTTGACTTCACGGACAAAGAGGTCGTGAAGGAATACTTTGATTACGTTATGCATCCGACGATGATCCCGATGAACGTCAGAGAAGGGGTCGAACTGAAAGAGGACGACCGCCTCGTGGTGCTCAGCACCTGTATGGCGGACAATACGTACAGATACCTCGTCAACGGTGTGCTCATCAGCGACGAGAAGACCAAATAAGAAGATGGAAGAAGAAAAGAACGTAAACGAAGAAACAGCGGTATCTGAAGAAAGAGCGGCACCCGATGAAGTAAAAGAGGAAACAGTTATCCCGGAGGAGAGCGCGCCGAAGAAAAAGATGGGAAAAGTCAAGAAGGCGCTTCTTATCGTCCTTATCGTGATACTGTCTCTTGCAGTTCTTCTTGTCGGGACGTATTTTGTACTGCGCGCGATCGGAAAGAGCCATTTTCACCCCGCTGTAATGAACATCGACAATATCAAGGATATCGACAACGTGGTAGGTTACGACGAGGGTAAGACTATTAAATACGACGGAAAGACTTACGTTTACAACGAAGACGTGATATTCGTCGCATTCATGGGCGTCGACAAGGAAACGCTCGACCCCGTCGAAGGGCTTGACCACAGTGCGGGTCAGTCCGATACCAATATGCTCATAGCCGTCAACACGGAAACCGGGAAGGTTTCTCTCATAGTCATCCCGAGAGACTCGATGACAGACGTAAACGTCCTCTCGGCGGAGGGCAAGAGAATAGGTATTTCCGAGATGCAGCTCTGCCTTGCGTACGCGTACGGAAACGGCAGAGACACGAGCTGTGAGAACGTGCTCGAATCTATGGAGAGACTTCTTTACGGTATTGAGATCGACAACTATTATTCGCTTGACCTCGCGGGTATTTCCGCGCTGAACGACGCTGTCGGCGGCGTTGAGGTCAAGGGACTTGAGACGGTATCCGGGGTTTGCAAGGAGGGCGAGAACGTAACTCTTTGGGGAAAATCGGCGCAAGCTTACGTCCAGAGAAGAAACACCGACGTCTTCAACTCCGACTCCCTCAGACGCAAACGGCAGATACAGTACGCTAAAGCGTTTGCCGCAAAGGCGTTCTCTCTTATCAAATCCGATTTTACGAAGGTGACCGACATATACGGGATCGCCGACGACTATTCGTGCACCAATTTCGACATCACGCGAGTCACGTACCTTGCGTCGGTGCTCGTTGACAAGTATTCGTCGTTCAGTATAAAAGACGAAGATATTTACGTGCTTCCGGGAGAGGCGACGATGCCGGGCAAATTCCTTGAAGTGCGCCTTGACAGAACGGCGGTATTTGAAACGATACTCAAAGTATTCTATACAGAACAGTGACGGGGAGACAGTTATGGATACGTTGTGGAGAAAGCAGAATATAGTAACGCGCTCTCTTTCAGCCGAGAATCCGACCGGGGAGTCCGGGCGCGGAGGTATGGCGACGGAGGGAAGCGGCTCGTGGGCGTCAAGAGAACTCGGGCAGGGCTGGAAGGTCAGTCCGTTTGCCGACATTCCCGCCCATACGGAAAAAGTCATAGCGGACATCAGGACGTCGGGTATGATAAAGCATATGTGGATTGTGCCGCTCGACGTCAAGGACGTGAGATTTTTCATTCTTCGCATCTATTATGACGGATGCGATAAAGCGGCGGTGGAATGTCCTGTAGGCGACTTTTTCGCATCTCCCAATATCGAATATAATCAGATATCGTCTCTTCTTGTCTGCCGCAACCCGAACAACGCTTATAACTGCTACTTTGAAATGCCGTTCAAAAAGTCGTGCAAGATCACGATGGAGAACCTCAACGACAAGAACAAAGGGCTTGCGTATCAGATAGATTACGAAGAGAGGGAGATCCCGGACGACGCGCTCTACTTCCACGCGCAGTTCCGCCGCGACAACCCGCTGCCGTACAAGCAGGACTACACCATCCTCGACACCGTAAAAGGGAAGGGGTGCTATATCGGCGTATCAATGCTCTGGGGAGTACCCAACAACGGCTGGTGGGGCGAAGGCGAGATAAAATTCTTCATCGACGGCGACCGTAAGTTCCCGACGATCTGCGGTACGGGCACCGAGGACTACTTCTGCGGCTCGTACAACTTCGACGTCGACGGAAAGTATACGAACTTTTCAACACCCTATACCGGCTTTTACAAATGGAAGACGGACGGCGCGTATATTGCCGCGAACCGTTTTTCCATGTACCGCTGGCACACGGTCGACCCGGTCTATTTCGAGCGCGATCTGCGAATCACGATACAGGCGCTCGGATGGAGGCGGAACGACCGCTACCTGCCGCTTCAGGCCGATATTTCATCGGTCGCGTATTTCTATCTCGACGCGCCGCGCGCAGACTCGCGTCCGCTTCCCGACGCCGACGGACTTGAAATTTGCTGAACTGTAAAAGATCCCGTTTTTGCGAGCGGGATCTTTTTTTGTACGAGGCGACTATACTTACAATATATTTTTTTAACTTGCGGTTGAATCTGACTGTCGTAACGGTGTCTGTACAAACGTGATAATTCTGCTACAATATAATTGAAAGCAGGAAAGCTTTCAAATAAAGACCGGAGGTGCGATATGAAGATCACGATAGGCGAAAACATCAAGAGGTTAAGGATAAACAAGGGCGTGACGCAAGAGCAGCTTTCCGAGGTCCTCGGCGTCGCCTGCGCGGCGGTCAGCAAGTGGGAGAGGGGAGCAACCCTGCGAATGAGCAGACACGGTCGTCGTGCCCGTAACCGGCGATAAGCGCACGGTCGAAGCCGACTTCGCGCGGCAT
>JAFXNX010000016.1 GCA_017529175.1 Clostridia bacterium | reverse complement strand
GCGGTAAAGCTGATCGCCGCGCGCGACGAGAACGGCTTCCGTCCGCTCTGCTACGGAAAACGCCCCGACGGCGCGTACGTAGTCGCTTCCGAGAGTTGCGCGCTCGACTCTGTCGGCGCCGAATTCATCCGCGATATCGAAGCGGGCGAGATCGTGATCTTCGACGAGAACGGCGTTCGCAGTATCAAGGATCACTGCAACAAGGCGCCTTATAAAATGTGCGTCTTCGAGTACGTCTATTTTGCGCGTCCTGACTCGACGATCGACGGATGCAACGTTCACGAGGCGAGAAGCCACGCAGGAGCTTTCCTCGCGCTCGAGCATCCCGTGCAGGCGGATATCGTCATAGGAGTTCCCGACTCCGGTCTTGACGCCGCCGTCGGTTATTCTAAACAGACGGGCATCCCGTACGAGATAGGATTCATTAAAAATAAATACATAGGCAGAACGTTCATCGCGCCCGGACAGGGCGCGCGCGAGGACAAAGTAAAGATCAAGCTCAACCCGATCCCGAGCGTCGTCAAGGGTAAACGCGTAGTGCTTATCGACGACTCCATCGTGCGCGGAACGACGAGCGCAAGGATAGTTAAACTGCTTCGCGAGGCAGGGGCGAAGGAAGTCCACATGAGAGTCACCTGCCCGCCTTTCCTGAATCCCTGTTACTACGGTACCGATATCGATTCGAGAGACCACCTTATCGCGTGCCACCACACGATAGAAGAGATAGAAAAGATGATCGACGTCGATTCTCTCGGATACCTCAGCGTCGAGAGCGTTAAAAAGATCGCGTTCGGCGTAAACGGCAAGGGATTCTGCACGGCGTGCTTCGACGGAGAATATCCGACCGAGATACCGAAGAACACGAAAAAATCGAGATTCGAGAAGAAAATACACGAAAAAGAATAATTCGGGAGATATTTTATGAACAACGAGTCAAGGTCAGAAGCATACGCGTCCTCAGGCGTCGATATAACAGCCGGATACCGCGCGGTAGAACTGATGAAAAGCCATATCGCAAGGACGGTGACGTCCGGCGGCGAGGCCATCGGCGGTTTCGGCGGAACGTTTCCGCTCGACCTCACGGGGATCGCTCACCCCGTTCTCGTCTCCGGCACCGACGGCGTCGGAACGAAGCTTAAAATAGCGTTCAAGGAAGACCGTCACGACACGGTCGGCGTCGACTGCGTGGCAATGTGCGCAAACGACATTATCTGCTGCGGCGCAAAGCCCCTTTTCTTCCTCGACTACATCGCCTGCGGAAAGAACGTTCCCGAGAGGATCGAGAAGATCGTATCGGGAGTATGCGACGGATGCGTCGAGGCGGGATGCGAGCTCGTCGGCGGCGAGACCGCCGAGATGCCGGGCTTCTACCCCGAGGACGAATACGACCTCGCGGGATTCTGCGTCGGCGTCGCGGAACGTGACAGAATGATAGACAAGAACAAGATGAAGGAGGGCGACATTATGATCGCGCTTCCCTCGTCCGGCGTTCACTCGAACGGCTTTTCGCTCGTCAGAAAGATCTTCGGAGTCGAGGACGGCGGGCTTGACAAACGCTACGACGAACTCGGCGGAGCGCGTCTCGGCGACGTTCTTATCACTCCGACGAAAATATATGTAAAGCCCATTCTTGCGCTTCTCGAAAAAGTCGCGGTCAAGGGGATATCCCACATCACGGGCGGCGGTTTTTATGAAAACATCCCGCGTTCCATCCCGGACGGGCTCGGAGTCAAGATCAAAAAAGACGACGTAAGAGTCCTTCCGGTTTTCGACCTTATCGCGAAGGTCGGAGGAATACCGGAGCGCGATATGTTCAACACGTTCAATATGGGCGTCGGTATGTGCGTCACCGTCGCAAAAGACGACTCAGACGCGGCGCTTAAGATACTGACTGACGCGGGAGAAGCTCCCTACGTCATAGGCGAAATAGTAAAGAGCGAGGTCAAGGTCGAATTATGCTGACACGTATCGCGGTATTCGTATCGGGCGGCGGCACGAATCTTCAGGCGCTGATCGACGCCGGAAAATCGGGAAAACTCGCGAGCGGAAAGATCGAACTCGTCGTATCGTCAAACCCCGGCGCTTACGCGCTGGAGAGAGCGACGGCAAACGGTATTCCCGCCGTGACCGTATCAAAAAAAGAGTATAAAGATCAGTCGGCGTTTGAGAAAAAGATCACCTCTCTCCTCGACGAATATAAAATCGATCTTATCGTCCTCGCGGGATTTATGACGATCCTCAGCGAAGACTTTACAAAGCGCTATCCCGAGAGGATCATCAACGTTCATCCCGCCCTTATACCGTCGTTCTGCGGTAAGGGATATTACGGTCTGAAAGTACACGAGGAAGCGCTGAAACGCGGTGTCAAAGTGTCCGGCGCCACGGTGCATTTCGTCAACGAAATACCCGACGGCGGCAGAATCATCGCTCAAAAGGCGATACGCGTAAGGGAAAACGACACCCCGTCGTCATTACAGCGCAGGATAATGAAACACGCGGAATGGAAGATACTTCCCGAGGCTGTAGAAAAAGTCTCGAAAGAAATAAAGAAAGAAAAAGAGGGACGGTAATGGATATCTACAAGATCAACACTGTCAAAGAACTGATATGCGGCAACCCTTACGTCGGACGCGGCATCATCGCAGGCGAGAGCTGCGACGGAAAGCACGCCGTTTGCGCTTACTTCATCATGGGAAGAAGCGCGAACTCGAGAAACAGAGTCTTTGCATACCGCGACGGCGCGCTCTTCACCGAGCCGTTCGACGCGTCGAAGGTCGTCGACCCGTCGCTTATCATTTACGCCGCGGCAAGAAAAACTTCCCGCGGTCTTATAGTCACGAACGGCGACCAGACAGACACGATATACGAAGGGCTTTCATCGGGCAAGACGTTTGACGAAGCGCTGAATACGAGATGCTTTGAGCCGGACGCGCCGAATTTCACGCCCAGAATTAGCGCATATCTTTCGTTTGAGGAAAGCTTCACGTACAAAATGAGCATACTCAAGAGCATCGACGCCGAAGGGTCCGATTGCGCAAGATACACGTTCTCCTATCCGTCTCGCGCCGGTCTCGGACATTTCATCCACACGTACGTCACGGACGGCGATCCGATCCCGACGTTCCAGGGAGAGCCGGAGCGCGTCGCGATCCCTTCCGATATCGACACGTTTACAAACGAAATATGGGAGTCTCTTGACCCTGACAACAAGATCTCTCTCTTCGTAAGATATACAGACCTTGCGACAGGAGTCGCGACCGACAGGATAATAAACAAAAACAAATAAACGGGGGTAATATTATGAAAGAATTCGAGCTCAAATACGGATGCAATCCCAACCAGAAGCCGTCGTCCATCTATATGAAAGACGGGAGCGATCTCCCGATAGAAATACTCTCGGGACGCCCGGGATATATCAACTTCCTCGACGCTTTTAACTCCTGGCAGCTCGTCAAGGAGCTGAAAGAGGCGACGGGGCTTGCCTCGGCGACCTCGTTCAAGCACGTCAGCCCGACGTCCGCGGCTGTCGGAAAGATCCTGTCAGGCAAACTGAAGCGCGCATGCTTCGTCGACGACATAGAAGGGCTCGACGCCTCCCCCGTTGCCTGCGCTTTCGCAAGAGCGCGCGGCACAGACCGTATGTGCTCCTTCGGCGACTGGATCGCGCTCTCCGACGTGTGCGACGCGACGACCGCAAACCTTATCAAGCGCGAAGTATCCGACGGCATCATCGCCCCCGGATTTGACGACGACGCGCTCGAGATACTCAAAACGAAGAGAAAAGGAAACTACATTATAGTTAAGATCGACCCCTCTTACGTTCCCGAGGAGACGGAAGAAAAGCAGGTGTTCGGCATCACGTTCCGTCAGGGCAGAAACAATTTCAAGATCGACCGTTCGCTTCTTTCAAACATCGTCACGAAGAACAAAAACATCCCCGAAGACGCGGCGATCGACCTTATCATTTCCCTCATTACTCTTAAATACACGCAGTCAAACTCCGTATGCTTCGCATCAGGCGGCCAGGCGATAGGCGTCGGCGCGGGACAGCAGTCAAGGATCCACTGCACCCGTCTTGCGGGCGGAAAAGCCGACACGTGGCACCTTCGCATGAGCGAAAAAGTCCTCGCGCTTCCCTTCCGCGACGACATCTCGCGTCCCGACCGCGACAACGCGGTGGACGGCTACATAAATCAGAATGAAGAGGACGTGACCTCGGACGGCGTATGGCAGAGATACTTCACAAAACAGCCCGAGCCGTTCACGAAAGAGGAACAGAGAGCGTACCTCGATACGATCGACGGCGTCGCCCTCGGCTCCGACGCGTTCTTCCCGTTCAGCGACAATATCGAGCGCGCGAAGAGAAGCGGAGTAAAGTACGTTGCGGAGCCGGGCGGCTCGGTGCGTGACGACGCGGTTATAGAGTGCGCCGACAAATACGATATGGCTATGGCATTCACCGGAATGCGACTGTTCCACCACTGATAAGGCGGTAAGGATATGAAGATACTGAAAACGTTTATCGGAGCGATCCTCGCCGGCGTCTCGATAGGACTCGGAGGCGCGGTGTTCCTTGCAACCGACAGCAAAGTGATCGGCGCCGCGATGTTCACGATAGGACTTTTCACGGTCTGCACTATGGGCTTCAACCTTTTCACGGGCAAGATCTGTTACGTTTTCGAGAATGACGCAAAATACGCGCGCACGCTTCCCTTGATATGGCTCGGCAATCTCGCGGGAACGGGACTTGTCGCCCTCGCCGTATCGGCGACGAGGTACGCGGAAGCGTTTTCCGAGAAAGCAAAAGCCATGATCGAGATCAAAACGAACGATTCGCTCGTCAGTCTCTTCTTTCTCGGCGTTCTGTGCAACATTTTCATATTCATAGCGGTCGACGGATTCAAGAACAACCCGCACGAGATAGGAAAATATCTTTCCCTCATCTTCGGCGTCATGGTTTTCATCCTCGCGGGGACGGAACACTGCGTCGCGGATATGTTCTATTTCTGGGTGGGCGGCTTTACCGGAAAGGGTATTATCTGCCTGCTCGTCATAACTCTCGGCAACTCTGTCGGCGGCGCGGCGTTCGCACTTTGCCGTAAAATACTCAGACCGGAGGAAAAAGTCAAGTGAAGATACTTGTCATCGGAGGCGGCGGCAGAGAGCACGCCATTATAAAAAAACTGAAGGAAAACCCGGAAGTGACAGAAATATACGCGCTGCCCGGCAACGGAGGCATCGCAGCCGACGCGTCTTGCGTCGATATTGCGGCGACGGATATTGATTCGATAGTCACTTACGCTTACGAAAATAAAATAGATTATACGGTCGTCGCTCCGGACGACCCGCTCGCGCTCGGCGCGGTGGACGCGCTCGAGGCGCACGGCATCCCCTGCTTCGGACCGGACAAGGCGGCGGCGACGATCGAGAGCAGTAAGGTCTTCGCGAAGGACCTTATGAAAAAATACGGAATCCCCACCGCGAAATATCAGGTTTTTACCGATTTCGGGAAAGCGCTCGAATATCTTGACGACGCTCCGGTCCCGACAGTCGTCAAAGCCGACGGTCTCGCGCTCGGAAAGGGCGTCACCGTGGCAATGACGAGGGACGCGGCAAGGGACGCGGTCAAGTCGCTCATGGTAGACGGCAAGTTCGGAAAGAGCGGGAGCCGTATCGTGATCGAGGAATATCTCGAAGGTCCCGAGGTCTCCGTACTCTCTTTCTGCGACGGCGAGCACATCGTGCCCATGGTCTCCTCGATGGACCATAAAAGAGCGCGAGACTGCGACGAAGGCGAGAACACGGGCGGTATGGGTACGGTCGCGCCGAATCCCTACTATACCAAAGACGTGGCGGATCGCTGTATGAAGGAGATATTTCTCCCGACAGTCCGCGCCATGGCGTCGGAAGGACGGCCATTCAAGGGCTGCCTTTACTTCGGGCTTATGATAACGAAGGACGGACCGAAGGTCATAGAGTACAACTGCCGCTTCGGAGATCCCGAAACGCAAGTGGTGCTCCCTCTTCTCGAGAGCGACCTTCTGACAATAATGAAGGCGACGACAAACGGAACTCTCTCTGACGTCGAGGTGAAGTTCTCGGACAAATCCGCCTGCTGTGTCATTATGGCGTCCGAAGGGTACCCCGCCTCTTATGAAAAAGGGTTTGAGATCGAGATCGACGAGAGCGTGCGCGATCACGTCATCGTCGCGGGAGCAAAACTGCGCGACGGCGCGCTCGTGACGTCCGGAGGCCGTGTGCTCGGCGTCACGGCGACGGCGGACACGCTTTCGGACGCGATAGACCTCGCATATTCCCGCGCCGGAAAAATACACTTTGACAATGCGTTCTACCGTCACGATATCGGTAAGCGCGCGCTTGACGCGGAGGTGAAGTAATGGTATCAAGAGTTTACGTTGAAAAACGTCCCGGACTTGACAACGAAGCGTCGTCGCTCACGTCGGAAGTGCGCGATCTGCTCGGCGTCAGGGGACTTAAAAAAATAAGACTTTTCAACCGCTACGACGTTGAGAACATAACTGACTCTCTTTTCGACGTCGCTGTCAAATCCGTATTTTCGGAGCCACAGCTCGACGTCGTGTCGTACGAACTTCCGAAAACAGACGGCGTGATATTCGCAGTCGAATATCTCCCCGGGCAGTTCGATCAGAGAGCCGATTCCGCGTCGCAGTGTATTCAGATAATCTCCTGCGGCGAGCGCCCCGCCGTCAGATCGGCGAAGGTGTACGTTCTCGAGGGAGAGCTCTCGGACGGCGATATCTCCGAGATAAAAAAATACGTGATCAACCCGGTCGAGGCAAGAGAAGCGTCGCTCGGTCTGCCCGATACGATCGAAGTCGCGTCGGCGCGTCCTGCGGACGTTGAAGTGCTGACGGGATTTACGTCGCTTAAAGACGGTGAGCTTGCAAACTTCTGCAAAAAATTCTCTCTCGCGATGGACGAGGGAGACGCCGCTATGTGCCGCGACTATTTCGCCTCGGAACGCCGCGACCCGACGATAATCGAGATACGCATGATCGACACGTACTGGTCCGATCACTGCAGACACACGACGTTTCTGACGTCGCTCGACTCCGTCTCGTTCGAGGACGAAGAGATCGAAGCGGCGTACAAGAGATACCTTGCGGTAAAGAATGAACTCGGAAGGGGCGAGCGTCCGGCGACCCTTATGGATATTGCAACTGTCGCGGCAAAGTACCTGCGGCAAAAAGGGCTTCTTGACGGACTCGACGTCTCGGACGAGATCAACGCCTGCACGGTAAAGATCAACGTGGAAGTTGACGGAAAGACCGAGCCATGGCTCCTTCTTTTCAAGAACGAAACTCACAACCATCCGACGGAGATCGAGCCGTTCGGCGGCGCCGCGACCTGCATCGGCGGCGCGATCCGCGATCCGCTCTCGGGGCGCTCGTACGTTTACGCGGCGATGCGCGTGACGGGAGCTGCAGATCCGACAAGACCCGTATCGGAGACGATACCCGGAAAACTTCCTCAAAGAAAGATAGTTCGCACCGCGGCGGCGGGTTATTCATCGTACGGCAACCAGATAGGACTGGCAACGGGGATCGTCGACGAGCTCTATCACCCGGGCTACGCCGCCAAGCGAATGGAGATAGGCGCCGTCATCGCGGCAACTCCCGCTGAGAACGTCAGACGCGAGACTCCCGCTCCGGGCGACGTCGTTATCCTTCTCGGCGGCGCTACCGGACGCGACGGCATCGGCGGCGCTACCGGCTCCTCAAAGGCGCATGACTCTCACTCCGTTGAGACGTGCGGAGCGGAGGTGCAGAAGGGCAACGCTCCCGAGGAGCGCAAGCTTCAGCGTTTCTTCAGAGACCCCGACGTCTGCCGCATGATAAAGAGATGCAACGATTTCGGCGCGGGCGGCGTTTCCGTCGCGATAGGAGAACTCGCGGACGGACTTTCGATCGACCTTGACCGCGTGCCGAAAAAATACGAAGGACTTGACGGCACGGAACTTGCAATAAGCGAATCTCAGGAGAGAATGGCGATAGTCATATCCGCCGGGGACGAGGCAAAGCTCGCCGAGGCGGCAAGACGCGAAAATCTCTCGGCGACAAAGGTCGCGACGGTGACCGACACGCCGCGCCTCGTTATGAGATGGCGCGGAAAAGTGATCGTCGACGTATCGAGAGAATTTCTGAATTCCAACGGCGCGAAGAAGCATATCGACGTTAAGATCGCCGCGCCTCGGGACATAAAGCGCAAGACGCCGGAAGATTTCGTGAGCGGATTCTCGGCGCTTCTTTCCGACCTCAACGTATGCTCGAAGCGCGGTCTTTCCGAAAGATTCGATTCGACCATCGGTTCGGGAAGCGTAGTTATGCCGTTCGGCGGCAAATATCAGAGGACCCCGATCCAGGCGATGGTACACAAGATACCTCTTGTGTCGGGCGACACGGACGACTGCTCGCTTATGGCGTGGGGCTTCAATCCGTTCATTTCCGAGGCAAGCCCTTACCACGGCGCGTATCTTGCGGTGGTGGAGAGCGTATCAAAACTCATCGCGTCCGGCGCGTCGTTCGACGACGTGTATCTGACGTTCCAGGAATATTTTGAAAAACCGATGCGCGATGGCGCGCGCTGGGGAAAACCCGCGGCGGCGCTTCTCGGAGCGCTTTCGGCGCAGCTCGATCTCGGTATCGCGGCGATAGGCGGCAAGGATTCTATGAGCGGCTCGTTTGAGTCCCTCGACGTTCCCCCGACTCTCGTATCGTTTGCGGTAACGATGGGAAAATGCTCAAAAACCGTAACTGACGAATTCAAAGGACCGGGACACCGCGTCGTCCTGATCGCGCCCGAGTACACCCCGTCCGGTCTGCCAAAGAAGGACTCCCTTATCGGTTGCTTCAACAAAGTCGCAGCGCTTTGCCGCGACGGCAAAGTTCTCGCCGCTTACACTCCGACCTACGGCGGCGTCGCCGAGGCGATATATAAAATGTGCGCGGGCAACGGCACAGGATTCAGATTCGACTTATCCTTCCCGCTCTCCGACGTCTTCTCATATTCGTACGGCTCGTTCCTCCTCGAAGTCTGCGATGACGTCGGAGGGCGTATCGTCGGCGTGACGACCGGCGACGGAACGATTTCTTACGGCGACGAGTCGATAGCACTTTCAGCGCTCGACGAGAAATATGAGGCCCCCCTTGAAGAAGTCTTCCCGACTCTTGAAGGACGCGCCGCAAAGAAGATCGAGGCGTTCTCGTATGAAGCGAAAGATCGGACGGCGCCCGCCGTAAAGCACGCGCGCCCGAAGGTGCTGATACCGGTATTTCCGGGTACCAACTGCGAGTATGACTCCGCGCGGGCGGTAACCGAAGCGGGAGCAGAAGCGAAAATATTCGTCGTCAAGAATCTGACGCCTGACGACGTCGCGCGCAGCGCAGAAGAGTTTGCAAAAGAGCTGTCGACCTCGCAAATGCTCTTTGTCCCCGGCGGGTTCTCCGGCGGCGACGAGCCGGACGGCTCGGGCAAGTTCATTATGGCGTTTCTCAAAAACGAGGCGATAAAGGAGCAGGTACATATGCTTCTTGATGAGCGGGACGGACTCGTCTGCGGCATTTGCAACGGCTTCCAGGCGCTCATCAAGCTCGGTCTCGTGCCTTACGGAAAGATCATCGACACCGACGAGGGATGCCCGACGCTGACATACAACACGATAGCGCGTCACGTTTCCAAGCTCGTCAGGGTAAGGGTCGCGTCGAACAAGTCGCCGTGGCTTGCAAAATGCAGCGTTGGCAATATATTCACGGTCCCGGTCTCTCACGGAGAAGGCCGCTTCATCGCGTCGGATGAACTGGTGCGCGCCCTCGCCGCGAACGGTCAGATCGCGACGCAGTACGTCGACCTTGACGGCTCGCCGACAGACGACGTACGCTTCAATCCGAACGGCTCCCTCTTTGCGATCGAGGGCATAACCTCCCCCGACGGCAGGGTCTTCGGCAAGATGGGTCACGCAGAACGTATCGGCAAAAACCTTTACAAAAACGTCCCCGGTGAGTACGACATGAAAATGTTCGCCTCCGCGGTGGAATACTTTAAATAATATTACGAGGGGAAACTCTTTGCAAAGAGTTTCCCCTCGACCCTTTCAGAAACCTTACATTGGGGTTGTCGCATTAAGATGAAGAATCGTCATTCTTTGCCCCGTGAGGCGTATATAGATACGTCGAGGGGCAAAAACGGCGATAGAAAAAGTATAAAAATGGAAAAATCCGCAGGATTTTCACCTAATTAATGATGAAAACTACGGATTTTTCGCGTTTTTAATCTCTTATT